>CAZPJZ010000274.1:0-4361 GCA_964586995.1 uncultured Pirellulales bacterium
GCATTGAGACATGCTTTAATGTGTACATCGACATGCCATTGCACGTGTGGCACGCTCAGCAGAGACAGCGGTCTTGGATTTCGATGCTCGCGAGGAGCTTTGTTTGCATCTGTGGCAGTCCCGCGAATATAGGACTCAATAGCGCTGTCGACAGGGCAACAGTATTCTCTCAGCCGTAACGTGGTGGATATTGGCCCAATCCCGCACTGATGGCGTTAATATCAGGCATTATCTTGCCGATGTAGTTCAACTGGAGAATGGGCCTTGGTTTGCTTTAGACAGTTGAAAATGCCGGTAGTATGACAATCGCGGGAACAGCGAAGGCATGACCGCACAGTATCTCAAGAAATGCTTTGGCTACAGCTTCTGGGTTGCGCTGGAGGTCGTAGCTTTCGTAGGCTTACCGCGGCTGGTCGTTTTTCCGGTTGGAGCGCACCTGCTGGGCAAGGAGGAATTTGGTCTGTTCCTTTTCGCGCTGGGCATCGTCATGGTGCTCGGAAAGGCGCCTTCTGTAGGGCTGGAGACCGGTGTGATACGGCATCTGGTGGGTCTTCAGCCGCCCGCCAAGGATTTACTGGTCAGTACCGGCTTGCGTCTTTGCAGGATAGCGATGCTGGCAGTAGTGGGGGTTGGAATTGGTGTGGTCGTCACCGCGCGGTACTTTTGGCCAATCAATACTAAGCTGTTCTGGTGTCTTATTCCGCTACTAATCCTTTTGTACTCGTGGAATCTTTTCGAGCTACAGATGGTACGCTATCGTGTGGAACGCAGGTTCGCCTTGCGGACCGCCTGGTACAGCATTCTGGGCAGCTCGTTGTTTATCGCCATTCCCGGTGCCCTGCTGGGCGGTGTCGTAGGCATGGCGTGGGGATATGCTTTGGGTTTCGTGATAGCACACATCATCCTATCGTTCGGCCAGAGAATGCCCCTTGGAAAACCCAGTTATGATGCTAAATCGGCAGGTCTGCTGAAACAGGTGTGGTTTCATATTACCATAGCGAGCGTTTTGGCCATTTCAAGCAGGTATATTTACCGTATTATGTTGGGCGTCTTCCACTCATACTCTGATGTGGCGGTGCTGTTCGGGGCAACCAATGTGATCGACCTGTGTCTTGCCCCGATGTGTATACTGGGCTCTCTATTGCTCAGCGTACTCGGCGGCTTTAGACGTTTGGAAGACGTGGGCAGAAAACAGAGATACACGGTCCTTGCCGTGGGGGTCTCGATTGCGGTGGGCGCTACTTTAGCCGTGCTCTTCGCAGGGTCATTCATACTCTCAGTGATGTTTCCCAGATTCAGCGGTGAATCCGCCCAAATCCTTCGTCTGATCGTGATGGTTATTCCTTGCGGCGTGGCGATACTTTTCACTCGACCATTCGTGGTAAAATTCGGGCCGATCAAGTTCATGCCGGCCCTGAATCTGATCACTGTTTTAGCGCACCTTGTGCCGAGTATCCTTTTGGTCCCCAGGTTTGCCACAAAGGGGGCGGCAATCTCCTATAATATCGGGTACGCCGTCAGCGCTGTGTCTTATCTGGCCGCCTTGGCCTGGATACTCAAATTCAGTGGGAGCTATCAGCCGATAAGTGAGGTGGTCGGCGCCACAAATGGCGAATGCACCATTACAACGGGTTAATAATCCTTGATATGAGGAGTTCGACCGATGTCAATCGTAGTGATTGTAATTGCAGCAATTCTTTTACTTGCCAGTTTCGTATATCCGGTGATGTCGCTGATGCTTTTCCTCAATACAGCCCTTTTCAAGGGCTGGATGATGCTTCGATTCAGCTTCTTCAGAGCGGTCGACTTCACGGTTCTCTGTGCGATTCTCGTGCTGGTCGCGATGGCCTACCACTTCTTGCGAAACGGCCTCCGGATGAGGGACATTGTCAGTGTTCCTTTGCTGATGTACTTAGCTTTGGCCGGCGTTTTGCTTTTAGGAGTGACGTATACGTCGGCTCCGAACTACGGCCTGCAGAAAAGCACGCGTTTTGCAACGCTGACGCTGATCGCATTTTTTGCGCCCATTGCATTTGCACACCGCTTCAGAGAGTTCAAATTGATGGTATGGATACTTATCATCGCGGGTATCGTATGCGCGATCGGCACCGTGGTGGACCCTCACGGAGCGGTCATTAAGGCGCTGCCTGAGAGCAGAGCGGGATTTCTGGAGGCCGATCCATTGGGCACGGCAACACGAGTAGCCATGGCGGCGGCTATTCTTTTTGTCTTCCTGATTATGTCCGGGACCCCATTTCTCTTGCGAGTCGCCAGTTTCGCTTTGATCGGCCTGATGATGGTCTCCATCATCATAACGGGTTCCCGCGGGCCATTTCTGGGCTTGGCCTTTACCTGGCTGGCGACGATATTTATCTGCCACCGGGCAATATCCAAGGCATGGGTTCCAGTCGTTGTCGCAGCGACATTGGTGGTGATGGTCGTCGCCTTTGCACAACTGCCACGCATGGCGACCGAGCGAATAGGCGCCGTCTGGACAAGCGGCTATGAGGCCAAGCAAGCCGCCTTCACCAGGACGGAAATGTTTGTCTGGGCGGCCCGGCAATCGGTGGACCGTCCGCTGCTGGGGCACGGGACAGGGGCGTTTGCAGTTGACAGGGGAGGTCCGGACGAAAGATACTACCCCCACAATATCATCCTGGAGATGCTCTACGAGCAGGGACTGCTCGGCGCGGTCGTGGTCAGTCTGTTTCTGTGGCTCATCTTCAGACGTTGGAGGCAGGCGGCGCAATTCGTGCGTTATTACGACCTGGGTAAAGAAACGTTTCTGGCTGTTCACATAGCAGGCTTGGTCTTCCTGTTTGCGTTCACACAGGCGCTGAAATCGGGAGACGTCAACGATAACCGGATTATGTTCTTTTGCGCCGGGCTGGTGATGGCCGCGTATGGTCTGGCACGCCGGGCGGTGGAAGAAGGCGTGTTAGAGACCGAACTTGCAGTAGAGGCCCAGGAGGATCTGGCGGAACTTGAACTTCAAAATAGCGGGGTCCTGTATTAAGGGAACTTTAACTATCTTGAAAAGAGCCATTACCATCATAGCTGTCGGGCTGGCGATTTTGCTGTGCGTGCATTGCCACGGTACGCAAGCAGTGCAGCTATCGCAAGCCGGCATCGATGCGAAACTGGCCGAGCTTAAGCCATTACCCAAGGTCCATTACTACTGGCCTCTTTTGCCGGAACTGTGCAACGACAGAAATAGCCGGCGACTGTACGAGCTGGCCAGGATAACCCATTCGCTCTGCGTGGCGGGGGAGTGGGCTACGGCCGAGCAAATAGATAACTGTGTTTACATTTGCGCCAGAGTCAACAAAACTCAGCCGACTATAAGATCATCGCTTGGAGTCAATTTCAGCCCATGGCACAGGAGGTTCGGCAAGGAGCTGCCGCCTACCGATCGGGGGCCAACTTACCACCAGGAGATCCGTTATTTCGAGGAGCGTGCGCGACTTGTCAAACAGTGGGTCGAGCAAAGTAACGCCAAGTACGCAAGCGACGTCAACATAGGTGCTATAACGTTGGATTCGGAGCGGTTCCATAGAAAATCGGCAGATAATGCATGGAATGAAGGTATTCGCGAAGCGCTTGACGCGATCCATACAAAAGCCAAGTCCATCTTTCCAGATGCTCGGATAGAGTGGTATGGCCGAGGCATGATTCAGGTTGCAGGCGGCACCGGATGGGATAAGACCTCATATTGGACGGGAAAGGAGATTAAGGCGCCGTTATCTTGCTCACTTTACTCAGTGCCGGAGATTGAGCGGACGCGCGAAACCTTTCGCAGGACCTGCAGCCTCGCTGACCAGATGAGCATCTCCGACGTCACACCGTGGGTCGCCTTGGCCTCGGGTTACCGTCGCGGGCTGGTAAAAAGTCAGTATTTCGACTACGACTGGTCATACGATATAATATATTCTTACCAGATTGGTGCGGAGCTTAACATCAAGTGGTATGCCGACAGGCCGGAGAGATTTGCCCCTTATGACCGGGCAAAAATCGTTGTTTTTTATCCGCCGCCGTTCGACAAACGCGTGCCGGACTGGGGCCGGCACTTTATCGCCTATGCCCGCGGCGCAACGGGCGTTAAAGAGCTCAAAGACCTGGGCTATGAAGAATAGCGCAGCGGTTCTGATTTCTCTGGCTACTGCAAGATCGAATCCGCGATGAGATTAAGAGCAAGTCATGGGTAGCTCATTGAGCAAAGATCGGGTCAAGGTTTGTATCCTCACTTCTGTTCACCCTCCTTTTGACGGTCGAATTTTCCATAGAGAGGCTAAGACTCTGGTAAGAGCAGGCCATGAGGTCGTACTCATCGCCCAGCATGACAAGGAGGAAATCGTCGATGG
>CAZPJZ010000275.1:0-4359 GCA_964586995.1 uncultured Pirellulales bacterium
AAAAGCACATGCCCGCCCACTTATGGAATGAGCGCTACGACCTGAATATGCGCCAGTACTTGATGAATACGCAGGATAGGAAAGGCGAACGGGATTACTTCTGCGCACAGTCCTGCACGGCAGCGATGGATTGGCTCCAGCAGAATATGAACAATGGGCCCTTTATGTTGTGGATCGACATGTTTGATCCCCACGAGCCGTGGGATGCACCGCCGAGATTTCAGAAAATGTATCGAGCCGAATATCCCCACGAGCGCTGTCTATTCGGATATGGGGTTCAAAACGCCGATATACGACCGGAAGACCTGCCCATTATTCGCGACCTTTACGCCGCTGAAGTGACATTCAGCGATTATTGCATCGGGCAGCTTCTGGCGGCAGTCGGACAGTTGGGCCTGCTGGACAATACGATCATCGTGTTTTCAACCGACCATGGCACTCACCTGGGCGAGGAAGGATGCGTGCAGAAAACTCCCGGCCTTCTGAACGGCTGTGTGACTCATATCCCGTTGATCATAAGGCATCCGGACAAGAAGTTTGCGGGCAAACGGATTGATGGGCTGGTTAGCGCCATCGACTTTATGCCCACTTTCCTTGCGCTGCTCGGAATTGACGACCATAAGCAGATGGACGGCAAGAATATCTGGACGCTGGTAACGCAGGAGGCCCCGTCCATCCATGAACACGTTTACACCGTTTTTCAGAGATTCGGGGCCGTCCACAATTTGCAGTGGCATTATTTCCAGCATATCAGCGGCAAGAATGCCGGCAAAGGACCGTGCCTGTATGACCTGAGCAGCGATCCGAAACAGGCGAAAAATGTCATTAAAGAGTTTCCGGATGTGGCAAGAAATCTGCGAGCGACCTTGCAGAGCTATCTCAAGATCGAAATACCACCGATCCAAGTATAGCTGCCAACAGACGGCCTCTTGTCCTCATTGTCCTATTTCTACGACTGAAGGCTTGGGTTCGAGTGCTTCTACCGGCCTGGCGCCGGAGAGCTTGGCCTTGAGATCGTCCAGGGTCGCGAAAGCGTTGGCGTCCATGGCCTGAATCTTGCTGTTTACGTCATGCACCTGGTTTTGCAGTTCAGCCTGTCCCTGCTTGATGAGCCCTACGGATTCAACAACCGCCCGGATATCTTTCTGGATACCTTCTTCAAATTTAAGCTGCTCCTGACCAACTACATCTATAATACTGACTATGTCTCGCACCCTGTTATCAAGAACGTCTTGCAGCCTTAGCATATTCTCTCGGACGGTGCTCATACCGGCGGCTACATTTTCAGCATCCCTGTGTAGGTCGACGATTGCTGCCTGGCATCTTAGTTGGTTCTGCTCGACCGCTGTAATCTGGTTGCGCATCTGCTGGCTACAATCTTTGACGACGCCTTGCAGATTCATCTGCTGTTTTCCAACTGCGGCTATTTGGACGGTCGCTTCGTGGATGCTGCTGCTAATGTTCTCAATCGCGACCTGCAGACGCTGCTGATTTTGCTCGACGGCCGTGATCCGGTCGGACATCTGCTGGCTATAATCTTTGACGACGGCTTGCAGATTCATCTGCTGCTTTCCAACTGTAGCTATTTGGACGGTCGCTTCCTGGATACTGCTGCGAACGTTCTCAATTCCGGCCTGCAGATACTGCTGATTCTGTTCAATCCGGGTGGCCTTGTCGATCAGCTTCTGGATACTTGCCAGCATCATATCCTGCAAAGCTGCCTGTCCATCACCGAAAGCGGTCAACTGGCCAGCCATGCTTTGGGTCTCGCTTCGCATGTCACGGACTTCAACGTGCAAATTCTGCTGGTTTTGTTCCATCATCGCGGCTCTTTCGGCGAGGTCCTGGTCGTTTCTCTGCACCAGACCCTGCAATTTCATCTGCGTGTCGGCAACAGCCGCTATATCCGCCGCTACCAGTTGCGTATTGTCCTGAACGTGCTTGATGTTGCCCTGCAAATCCTGATTGTTCTGCTCTACACGGGCGGCAAGGGAGGCTATCTGTTCGGCGTTGGCCTCCATCATGGCTTGCAGCGTAAGCTGATTCTTCTCCATCCTGGCCAGTTGTTTACCACAACCAGCCAGCGTCAGACTCATCGCAGCTACCAATATGCCCAAAGCCACTCTTGCCGTTCGTGTCCTGACCCTCAGTGCACTTTTGTTGTCCATCTTTGACCCCTTTCTTTATGCCCTTCATCACATTGCCTAAAACGAGCTCCACGCGAACGATGGCTGCCCGGAATTGAAAACAGGACCGTCCAGTCATTTAATACATCGGCGAACGCGGACAAAAAACTTCAGTTTTTATGGGACGGAACTAAACCCGGAGGGTCTCACGCCAAATAAATCTGTGATGAGTTCTGGAAAAAATCGAAGTTGGACATACTTTGCTAAGCAAGAAAGCTACTGCTTTTTGCTTTCCAAACCGCCGGAACTAATCGTCAACACAGTGGTGTGTATTATTCGAGCAAATCCTCGGCAGGATTTGCTCAAATAATGTGTGTCCAACTTCAATTTTTTGGACCATCTTGCGCACAATTTCATTGCTAAGGGATTGAATAAGTGGGCGGCAGTATCATCCTGCCTGTCAGCACAGAGCAGAAAATGGGTCGAGTTCCGCCGGTTGGGTGGGCCGTTGCGGGGGGCATGACGTTTTGCAGGGGCAGACGGTGCAGCCGGAAACTGCTGGTTCGCGGAGCGCGGGTGGCGTGAGATAATTCTCTACCCGTTTTCGATTTGTCTTGGGTCCTTGCCTTGTTCGATGGCGGTTATTTTGTTGACCCTTCTTTGATGCCTGCCTCCGCTGAATTCGGTGCTAAGCCAAACTTCCACTATCTTGCGCAGCAACACGTGCCCGACCTGGTCGCCGGATAGACAGAGCACGTTGGCGTCGTTGTGGTCGCGTGAGATCTGGGCGCTTAGCTCATCGTGGCACAATGCGGCCCGTATTCCCTTTATTTTATTTGCAGCTATACTCATGCCCAGGCCGGTCGCACAGGCTAAGATCGCTCTGTCTACTTCTTTTGTTGACACGGCTGTGGCGGTTACGTAGGCCAAGTCGGGGTAGTCAACGGGATTGTTGTCGTTCGTGCCAAAATCGACGCATTCATGTCCCAATTCGGTGACGAGGGCTTTAATTAACTGCTTGGCTTCAAAGCCTCGATGGTCGCTTCCAACTGCTATCTTCATATCACAAGTTCACCAATCCTTTTCTTGACGGCTCTGTCTATCAACTCGGCACAGTGGTTAAAGACCTCCTGTGACTGACCTATTGGATCGGCAATTTCCTGATTCTTTGCCAGGAGCACGCACTTTTCGCCGGCCTGCGGCGTCAAACTGCGGACTCGCTCGCAATGTATCTGCTCCATCGCGAATATGAAATCACTATCAGCAATGAGCTGCGCGGATAATGCAGTACTCTTGTGGCCTCTTATATCGACCCCTCTGGCCTCACATGCTGCTACTGCTTCTTCGCTTGCCGGCGCACCGGTGATGTCCATTACACCGGCGGAAGCCGCTTTATACCCCATTCTGTCGAGATGGTCAACTTGGCACAGCAATTTTTCTGCGAGATATTTGCGAAATATTCCTTCGGCCATCGGGCTTCGGCAGGTGTTGCCCGTGCAGACAAACAGAAACTTGACCGTCGAAAGCGCTTCCAGCTCTGCCTGGGAATAGACACCAGGCCTGAGAACCTCCAAGCCTCTTTTGCCTATTTTTGCAACCGTACTGCTCTTGTTATACCTGCAAGGGCCGCCATCCAATAGTAATTCGATTTGGCCTGAGAACTGGGCGAGGACCTCCTCCGGCCGTACAGCCGGTTCTTGACCTGTGATATTTGCGCTAGGGGCAACTACCGGGCAATGTGCCAAGCGCAGTAATATCGACGCGATGATGTTGTCAGGGCAGCGAATACCTATGCAATTGTCTTTGTACAAGGCCTCCAAAGTGTCCCGTTTGAGACTCTTTTGCAGTTGTGCCAAATCTTGCTCTTCCAGTTCGAAGACTATGGTCAGCGGCCCGGGCCAAGCTTTGTCTATTAGCTTTCGAGCCTTCAGATTGATAGTAGGGACGTATTTGGCCACATCGCTTTTCTCGGCGATGTGCAACGTGTAGCGCTTGCCCGCGTCCCTTCCCTTGATGTTATCGAGCTTGGTCAGTGAATCCCGTTTCATTCTGCAGGCAATTCCGTACACGGTCTCTGTCGGAAATGCGACAAGACCGCCGGCATCAATCAATGCCGCAGCTTCCTTGACCTTGGCTATGTCAACTTTGTGCGGATCGAGTTTTACGACGTTTGTATGCATCAGGCGCCTGAAGATACACCAGATCAGCGGGAATCGCAAGTGAACTTATGGCA
>CAZPJZ010000276.1:0-4356 GCA_964586995.1 uncultured Pirellulales bacterium
AGCGTGCTTTGTTTGTTGTGCCAGATCGCTAATGGGTCAATCCAGCTATTGCCTGTCGCATTAACGACCCAGGAGCCCATATTATATCCTCTCGGATCGATTTCCTCCACAAAGACGTACCTATCGGCGGGCTGTTTTATCTCGGTATATAGCCTCAGCGCCCTTCCGGTCCAGCCGGAGAATCTTTCCTCTCCGTACATGTTGCCGCTGATCGAATAGCTGCGAAAGGCCCAATGCGGCGGATTCATCTTTCTCAAGTCGCCGGGGCAGCGGTATACGTCTATTTGCTTGACGTAGGGCCACAGCAGACCCCTTTGGCATGCCGCCTTTTTCTCATCCAAGCCTGCCGTGGCGCTGGATGGACTATCTACCCAGTCAACGAGAATATTGTTGCGTTTTTCTCCGACGTGGCCGCCCACCATCCTGGCATCGTAGTCGTCTTTGTAGAACAGCCAGGCTAACGTCAGGGTCCTCAGGTTGCTCATGCAGCGGATGGCGTTGGCCTGCTCTCTTGCCAGTTGAAGAGAGGGCAGCAAAATGGCCATCAGCACCGCGATGATTGCAATAACCACTAAAAGCTCGATTAGCGTAAAGGCCTGGAAGTGCGTTTTCATCTTAGTCCTCGGTTGCTATTTGGCGAAAAACCATCCAATTGCTACTGACAGCGTAATTGTACTACACGGGGCTCAATCTGTCAATGGCCAACGAAATTTTTATTCGTAGGCCGGTTCTTCCCACTGCATCTGGGCGAGCTGGCGGGTTCTGCGTAGGTTGGTCATGCCGGCGGCCAGGGCCGTTATCGTGATATATCCTTCCTGCAAGGCTGTGGTGTCCGTAGGGTTCTGTTCGGGCCTGTAGGACCCGCCGGCCAACTGGAACGAGGATTGTCCCTGGCCGTCTTTTTGATGTATGTAGTACTCGTTGAAGCCTTCCGTCGATTGCGGCACCACCTGTACGCCCTTCGGCCGGCCTTTCGACAGCAGGGGGATATTAATGTTGATCACGTCGCCGGCTTGAAGGGGCATAAGTTGCTTCAGGATGCTGATGCCGTATTTTGCCGCCTGCTCGAAGTCCATCTGCTCCTCGTTGGCCAGGCTTATCGCGACCGAAGGGATTCTCAGAAAGGCTCCCTCCATGGCGGCGGCGACCGTGCCGGAGTAATAGACGTTTATTCCCACGTTGGCCCCGTTGTTGATGCCGGCCACGAGCAGGTCTATCGGCCCATCGCACAATTGAATGCAGGCCAGCTTAACGCAATCGGCGGGAGAACCCTCCACGCTGAAGCCGGTGAACTGACCGCTAATGTCCACTTTATTGCACATCAGCGGCCTGGAGAAGGTGATGCTGTGGCTGGCGCCGGATCGGCTGTCCATCGGCGCAACGACCGTTACATCGCCCAGCTTGACCAGCTCTTTGTAGATGGCCGCCAGCCCGGGAGCAAAAATGCCATCGTCATTTGCCAGTAATATTTGCATTTTTCGTATTGCGTATATCGTATTGCGTTCACCGGCGGCAGGCCGCCGGGTGAGCATTACTATTGGTGCATTGTAATTGCCCGTGGATGCTCTGTCAATTGACACCGTCACGGCGCCATGTATAATCACCGCCTATGCAGCGGTATTGGCCGGGCAAAAAGTGCGTTGTGATGAGCAGGGACGAGGTCCGGGCGTTCGATACTTGGGCGATAAATACGCTCGGAATACCCGGCGTCGTTCTCATGGAGAACGCCGGTCGCAGTTGCGCCGAGCTAATTAAGGATGAGCTATCCGGTCGGGCAGGGGCGAAGGTCTGCATCTTCTGCGGCACGGGCAACAACGGCGGCGACGGATACGTAATCGCCAGGCATCTTTTGAACGCCGGCTTTGAGGTGACAGTGGTCATCTGCGGCGACCGCGAAAAAATCAGGGGCGATG
Organism: uncultured Pirellulales bacterium; assembly: GCA_964586995.1. Lineage (GTDB taxonomy): Bacteria > Planctomycetota > Phycisphaerae > Sedimentisphaerales > Anaerobacaceae > JAFNGF01. Next base: position 1,914 of record CAZPJZ010000276.1, read on the forward strand.
CGAAGATAAACCTGGAAATCCTCGAGCGGCTGGGCCAGCCGATTCAGCAGTTGGATATGGACCAGGCCGACCTGCCCGCTAAAGTCGAGGCTCTTGCCGGCCGAGCCGATATGATCGTCGATGCCATATTTGGCACGGGGTTGAGCGGGCGGCTCGGCGACAACTACAAACGACTGATTGACGGAATAAATTCACAGCGGCGTGCTGTTCTGGCGGTGGATATTCCGTCCGGGCTTGACTGCGATACGGGCGAGCCGCTCGGCGCGGCTATCAAGGCAGCCTATACGGTGACTTTCGCGGCGGTGAAAAAGGGCTTTACCGTCGCCGGCAGCGCTGCGGATTGCACCGGCGAGATATTTGTGGCCTCTATCGGCGCGGAGCCGCCCCGGGGAAGCTCCGGCTAAAATGAGCCGGGTTTGTTCGCCTGCTCTTTGTAGCCGATAAAATACAGGAATCTTTCGTACTTGAATATAGGGATTCGCAGCGCTTCGGCCCGGCTCTGGATATCCTTGTAGTGGTTGAGCTTTTCCATCGCCGCCTGGTACTTCTGTCTGGCGGTGGGGTCTACCTCCAGCTCTTCGAAGGTGGGCTCCTTCGGGACGAACGGAGGCTGACCCAGGACGACGAAATCCGTGTCAACGGAGACACTGTCCGCCACCGTGCCGCCCCATCTTTGGATGAGGCCGCTTATCCTGGCGACAGCGTCATAATCCATCGTTCCATCGCCGTCCAGGTCGAACTCGCCGGCCACGACGAATCCGTTCTTCTTGCCGCTGTCCCAGATAAGGTTGGCGACGATGTCATCCTCGGCGATAGGATTTCTTGCTTCCGAGCGGACGATGCGTGCCGCCGAGATTTTTTTTGCCAGCCCGAAGACCTCGATCTCGGCTTTTCCCCGGCCGTCTTTCGGGATGGGTGCATTCTTGTCGTAGACCGAAAACGTCAGGCCCCGGTAGACGCGGCTGTCCGTGCCGATGCTCAGGTGGACTACTCCGGCGGCCTCATCGATCAAGACGACCCTGCCGTCCGGCTGATATGCAGGGACGTCGCGCTCGGGCAGCGGCTTGATCTGCTCCAGCTCGTCCAGCGTGCGCTTCATCCGGTCTTGAGCCATACTCAGCTCGGCCTTGGTTTTCAGCATCTCGTCATTGAGCTGCCTGAGACTGGCACGCTCCTGGTTTAGCTGGTTTTGCAACGTCCGGGCTCGCTCGTCCGCTGTTTGTTCCATCAAACGCTGAAGGCCCTCATATTTCTGTGTAATATCCATGACCTCCTGGTGATATTTTTCTTTGTCGGCGAGCAGCGTTTGTTCCTTCTCTTGTGTTGCCGTCATGGCATCGTCGAAGCGCTGCTGCAGCTCTTTGAGCTGCTTGTTGAGGGCGGCTTCCGCCTGGATGCCCTGGTCCAGGGTTGCCCTGAGTTTTCGCACTACCGAGGCAAGTCCCGTCGTGTTGGGGTCGAGGTTCTCGGTGATGCGTTCCTGAGCCAGCCTAACGGCCTCGTTGACGTCTCTGACGGCCGTATTAGTCTTGGCTTCGGCCGAGGTGGCTTCGACGGGCGCTCCGCTGATACCGGATACTGCTTTATCCAGATAAAGCAGCATGGCGCCGAGCCTGCTCTTGCCGGGTAGCGCCGTTCCGACCAAGCCTCCGATTTGTTGCAGCTCAGCTCGGCTGGCCAGGTCGTCCATATCGCCCTGCAATCTGACTGCTTCGGTCCGATATTTCTCGGCTTTGACGTAGTAGATGACCGCAACGGTGGTAGCGGCGACAAAAAGCCCGACAAATGTTAAAAGGGCGTAAAATGTCGCGCTGGTCTGCTTTCTCTTGCCTGCTGGCATAGCTAAACCTCCTCAGGAACTCATTCACCCCAGGATATGTAACCCCGTGGTAACCAGCCTGTTTTCTGCAACTATTATCTCCGAAAAGCCTCTGTGAGTCAACAAAAAACCGCTTTGTGTGGATGCGGGCCTTCAACAATTCACAATTCAAGAAACCCTCTCCAAAAGGGCGGGCAATTGGCTTATTTTGTCGATAACGTATTTCGCGGCAGTGTCGGACTGCCGTGAGGCCGACCTGTGTATCCGGGCGGGGCGAATAATCTGGATGGTTAGAAATCCCAGCTTGTTTGGTGCGATAAAATCCTTTTCTTCGTTGTCTGCAACGTAAGCCGTGGCTTCTGGTCTTGCATTCAAGTCCGCCATCAGCCTCTCGAAGCCAATCGGCGACGGTTTCCAGCATTCTCTGCCGAGCTGCTCGGTATAGACGATGCGCTCGAAGTACTGCTCGATTCCCAGCGCTTCTACTTTCAGCTTTTGGGCGGGCAGGAAACCGTCCGTCAGCAGGGCCAAAGTATATTTTGTGCTCAGTTTCTCCAGCACATCCCTGCTGTCCGGCGGCAGGGTAATTTGCGGGACATGATTGCGATACACGGTCACTAACTG
>CAZPJZ010000277.1:0-4331 GCA_964586995.1 uncultured Pirellulales bacterium
CCGTCTCGGACGGCCAATACATCATGAAAACAACATACCGTGGAAATCTGGGAGCTGCTGAGTTTACCAAGCTTAGTCCTTTCCAGCAGCGCCTTCAGATTCATACCCTTGAGGTCTTTCCTGGGTTCATGGACAATCTCAACGAGGTGAAAGGCTTTACTAAAGTTGGGCAAGAACAGATTAAGAACAAAACAGTCGATGTATGGCAGGGCGAGGTAAAAACTCCAGGCGAAAAAGTGCCGTATAAAAAGTTAAAAATATGGTTATCGCCGTCAACCGGTGAGATAGCCCGTCTCTTTCGCTGGACAAACACTGAAAAGGATTCCGTACGATGGTGCCCGGTCATTGATGCTCACACTATCGAGTATAACGTTACTCCACCTGTGGATTGCTTTAGTACCGAACCTCCAGAAGGTTATGAGTTGACTAATACCAAAGAAACAGCGATAGAGCGGGAACTTGGTGATGATGGCAGGCTCAGGTTTTATGTGTGTATAGGTTTTACCTTAAATGACGGCAGTGTAATTGTAGGCTGGCATGCCAATCATAAGCCTGAAGAATCACAGGCGCGTCTCTTCGAAAATCTCAAGCCGGGCGGACCACTACCTAAGTTGCCTGCTCAGATTGTAGGACTAAAACCCTGGCCGGTGGAAGAAGAGATAACTTTAACGGGCCGACACCTAACTTTCACCAAGAAAAAAGAGAAATTCTACGAGTGGGGCATTTATATGTGTAATAACAAGATGCCTAAACGCCACACATTTCAAGCCTATAAGGTAGTCCCAAAATATGATGGCATTGAACCCAGAAGTTTCGGTGGGCGCCCAAACCTTGTTGGGCAAGAATTAACTATCAACACAGAGGCAGAATTTGACACGTGGGTCCATGGTGCGATGGCTGAACTTAGTGACGATGGGAAAGCTCCAAACTATGTGACGTATGAGAATGTTCTGCAATTGGTCGAGCAAATTCGCAGCGGACTAAACAAATAGGGAAGTTTTTATGAGCTCACTACGCCGGACTGGTTTGGCTCGGCCTTTTTTCTGATGATTTTAACTGTGGAGTGCTTGTACAAGTTTGGCAAACTCTCGGCCACGATGCTCGTAATTCTCAAACATATCGTAGCTTGCACAAGCGGGGCTTAATAAAACAACGTCGCCGCTGACCGCAAGTTTGGTGGCCAGTGCAACTGCTTCGGCGAGAGAGTTAACAATCTCGACTTGTGTATTACGTCGTGCGTATTGCGTCGTACGTATAGCGTCGGCGATCTTGGAGGCGGTCTGGCCAATCAGGATGGCTGCCTTGGCTTTTTCGGCGATTTTCTGCCCAAACTGGTCAAACGGCAGATGCTTATCATATCCGCCGGCAATGAGAATTATCGGCTGGTCAAAGGCATCCAGAGCAGCAATGGCACTTTGCGGCGTCGTCGCTTTTGAATCGTTGTACCAGCGGACGCCATTTATTTGTCCGACAAGTTCGAGCCGGTGCGGCAGCGGCTTAAAATGCGGCAGGCAATTCTTAATCTGCTCGTCATTGACGCCAAAATGTCCGGCGACGGCAAGGGCGGCGGCAAGGTTTGAAAGATTTGCCCGGCCGGGCAAAGAAAAAACGCTGAGAATATCTTCGCCCACATCGTTGGCTGAAAATCTGATGCAAATCCTGCCCTTATCTTGTTTGTATTTTTCAAACCACTGGGCCGCAATTTCGTCCTCGGCATTGAATATAGAAACAGCGGGGCAATTTTTATCGAGTGTTTGGAATTTGAAGATGTTTTCTTTTGCCGCGCAGTAATCGGAGAAGGTGCGGTAGCGATCCAGATGATTTGGCGTCAGATTCGTCAGAAGTGAAACATTTGGAGCCTTTTGAATTTCCGCCAATTGCTCCAGTTGAAAGCTGGAAAGCTCCAGCACCACCAAATCGTTCGACCTAATTTGGTCAATCGTGGTCAGCAGCGGCTCGTTTCCGATATTGCCGCTGAGCCAAACGTGTTCGTATCTAGTATGTCGTATGTCGTATGTCGTGCCTCTCAATAGGTGAGCGGTAAGGGCGGTGGTGGTGCTTTTGCCGTTCGCGCCGGTTATGCCGATCATCGGGGCAGGACACAACTGGAAAAAAATGCCTATTTGCGACGTGACTACCTTATTATGCCGACGGGCAAACTCCAGAAACTCGTTGTCGGGGGCGACTGCGGGATTGGCTATAACAACATCGGCTTGCTGAAAATCAGCCGTGTCGTGCGACCCGAGATGAAACTCTATATCAGGATAATCTTTGAGCTTATTTATGGAATCCCTTAGCTGCGCTTCTGGAGCGAGGTCCGTCACTATTACTTTTGCGCCGGCGCTTGCAGCAAATTTCGTGGCGTCAACTCCGCCCCCGAAACGTCCTAGGCCCATAACCAGGACTCTTTTACCGCTGAAGAACTGCTCGTTCATATCAAGGTCTGCATGGCGTTTGCCAGGGCGACTTTTACGTCGATGACGGCCTGCTCGATACATCTTTTCCAATCATCGCCGTACTGCTGCTTGTATTTCGGCTTTTCGTAGGCATAGATAATGGAGCGTGACGCGTTAATCAGAGCGCCGCTGCCATCGGGCTTGCAGAACCGAATACAATCGGCAGCGGATGCCCCCTGTGTGCCATAGCCAGGTACGAGGAACCATATCTTGTCGTATTTCCGCCGCAGCGCTGTTGTCACAGCGGGCGCCGTGCCGCCGACGACCATCCCCACGTTGCTATAGCCGCTCGTTCCGATTCTCGCGGTTTCATTGGCGATTTTGCCCACAATTTCGGCCATTCTTTCGTACATTGTCCGGCCGTCGGCATCAGTGACATCTTGAATTTCACCGGCAGACGGGTTGCTGGTTCGAACCAGCACAAACAGACCTTTGCCCTGGCGGGTAGCCACGTCGGCAAAAGGCTTAATCCCATCCGTTCCCGTGTAGCCGTTTACAGTTATGGCGTCCGGCACGAGAGTATCCTCCAGTCCGGCTAATTCGGGATTCTCCAGGTGAGCTGAGGCGTAGAACTCCGCGGTGTGGCCGACATCACCGCGCTTCACGTCCCCGATCACCTCGAGGCCCAGGTCGTCGGCCTCGCTAATCAGCGCGTAGTACGCTTCTACACCTTCCCAGAGATATTTTTCAAAAAAAGCGATATTTATCTTCAGAGCGGGCACAACCGGGGCGACAATTCGCATCGTCTGCGTGCAGAAGTCGAAAATAGCATCCACCGCGGCGGCGGCGTCAAATTCATCGTTCATCTGACGATGGTTGGTTATCGCGGGGGGCAGTCGGCTATAGACAGGGTCTAACCCCACGGTCAGGGGCGTCTTCTTGGCTTTAACCGCTTCACACAGCCGATCAGCAAAATGGCTTGGCATTTCTCAGCAGACCTTCCTTTCCTGCAAAACGACATTCTAAAATCTTCGAGCCTAAGTTTTGATGGCTTGAAGATTGCTCTCAAAACCACCTATCCGGTCAAGATCGGGACGGCAAAAATACTTTCTGTCAATCATCTGAATCACTATAATCGGACAGAGGGTTTCGAGCAAGGCAGAAATTTCGTTTTGGTACTTGGTTCTCGGTTGATCGGTTGATAGCAAATGACGGACCCACAAACGCGTAGAAAACAACGGTACAAGAAACTGATTTGCTGGTTGCTAATTGACTTGGTGGTGGCAGCCACTATCTTGGCCCTACTGCTGTACAAGCCCTTGCGTTATGACCCGCTCGAAATGGAGTTTGCCGATCACAGACCGGGGCAGGTAAGCCCGTATTTGACGCGTCTGTCTTGTGAGTATTACAATGGCGCGCAGCGCCGCACCCCATTTGATCTGGTGGTCACGCAGAAGGAAATAAATCAAGCAATTACGGGGTCCGGCTGGCCCATGGAGTCGGAAGGTATTTGGTTTTCTTCGCCTGCGGTGCTCTTTGCGCCGGACGGCGTTATATTGATGGGAACGGCCAACCTCAAAGGTGCGGAATTGGTCATTACTATTGTGATCCAGCCGGAGGTCAATGACCAGGGTCGGTTAAATTTGCAGGTGGCCAAGGTGAAGATCGGTGCTATGAACATCACTCCGCTTGCCAAGATGATAGCCAAGCAGATGTATGCGGAAAGGCTGGAGGCGGTGTCGCCAGATGCAGTGGATGCGGAAGACTGGCGGGCGAAGATCGCGGCAGCATTGCTGAACGGTGAGCCGTTCGACCCCGTTTTCCCTGCCGAAGATAAACGCGTGCGGCTGGAGCGGGTCACGCTCAGGCAGGGCGAGCTCGTCCTGCGATTAGTCCCGGCGATGTGAAGAAAGGCTCAGGTCTATCCTTTTGCCC
>CAZPJZ010000278.1:0-4313 GCA_964586995.1 uncultured Pirellulales bacterium
TTTTCGGGGCACGGGCAATGGTGAAATGGTGCGGTAAGAGCGCACCGCGGCGGCGGTGACGTCGCCGGCAGGGCAAACCCCACCGCCTGCAAGACCAAGTAGCTGGTTTACTCGGCCCGAGTAGGAGCGGCTAAGCTTACCGCTCGGCCAGCGGGTAGGTCGCTTCCCGACAGATCGGGAGAGCCAACTGGCAACAGTTGGTCAAGATAAATGGCCGCCGCCCCCGTTTCTGTCTTCGACAGAAGACACTGGGGGCACAGAACTCGGCTTACAGACCCACTCTTTTGCTTTTAGTCTATATGGAAGCTGATTGAGACCCGATGAAATAAAACCATTCACGGGGCGAAGGCTCCGCATCAGTTGCGGTTGCAGCCTTGGCCTGCTCAAAGTCGTGCCTGAACAAGCCGAGCCCGATTTTGACCGTGGCTATATCCTGCTTGAGGGTCAGCCGGATTCTGCCCTTATCAAAATTGATGTGGGGGAACTCGATGCCGGCTTCGTCCGCGAGTTGCTCCGGGGGGACGGAGGACCTATCCAGCTCCAGCAGCACGGCCTCGAATACTTGATTCATGACCATCCCGGAAATGGTCAACGCCTGATTGCTCTGAACGGTCTTGCCGGCGCCGCCAGCAAGCTCCTGTATATCCTGGCGGAAAGTCTCGTTGAGCTGTTTCAGTATGGCAGCCTGCTTGGCCTTGTCGCTCTCGTAAGGCTTGGCGAGCACCCCTACAGGCAGGACCATTTCGCAGTCGAACCTGAGGCCGCGTCTGGGCTCGCCCAACAGCCGCATGGGGTGGGTCGAAGCAACGCTAACCCTCTCATCGAGCAAATAAAAATACTTTCGCCTGGCGGTCATCGTGTGTTCGTCAAAGGCAACCATCGCAAAGCACGTCTTGTAGCCTTTCTTGCTCTGGGCCAACGAGGCGACGACGGTGCCGCTTTGACTGATAAGGCGGATCACTGAGGAGCCGGGTGCGGCCTCATCCTGCGGTGTGCGCATCGCACCAAGCACATCCAGAGAGCCGCTTGTCTTTGGCCTTGTCTGCTCGTAGGTGGCAAAGATTTTATCGTAGGCGACCGTCTCCGGCTGCAGAAAAGAGCAGCCACACACTGCCAAACAGAGCATCAGCAGTGGTCCGACCCTAAGAGCTGAAAATTGCACAATCGCCTGTATGTTTGCTGCTCGCATCATATTCTTGGCATTTGCCGCTGTCATAATGCCTCTCCTTTACGTTGTAAGTTATGCCGCCGCTGCCGCAAGACCGGCCTGGTTTCCGACGAAGACGGGCCCACGCTCCGGCCAGCCTTAGACTTCCTTCGCATTGATCCACTTCATCATTTTTCGCAATCGTCTGCCCACGGTTTCCAGTTGGCTGCTGTAGTCTTTTTCGTACAGTTGGTTGAATTTCTTTAGCCCCGATTGGTATTCGCTCACCCACTCTTTAGCAAATTGGCCGGACGTAATCTCCGACAGGATCTTTTTCATCTCCGCCTTGGTCTGCTCGTTGATAATCCTCGGTCCGCGGGTCAAGTCGCCGTACTCGGCCGTGTTGGAGATGCTGTACCTCATATAGCTGAGCCCGCCTTGATACATTAGGTCGACAATCAATTTGACCTCGTGCATACATTCGAAGTAGGCGATCTCCGGCTGGTATCCCGCTTCCACGAGCGTTTCGAAGCCCGCTTTAATAAGTGCTGTAAGTCCGCCGCAAAGAACGCACTGCTCGCCGAACAGGTCGGTCTCGGTCTCTTCCTGGTACGTAGTTTCAATAATACCCGCACGGGCACCACCGATGCCACGTGCCCAGGCGAGGGCAATGTCCCTGGCGTTGCCGGTTGCATCCTGATAGATGGCCACCAGGTTCGGCACGCCGCCGCCCTTTTCAAACTCGCTGCGGACCAAATGTCCCGGCCCCTTGGGAGCAATCATCACGACGTTAACATCCCTGGGCGGGACAATATACTTAAAATGAATATTGAACCCGTGACAGAAACCAAGCGTCTGGCCCGCAGATAGATTGGGGGCGAGCTGGTCCTTATAGACCTTTGCCTGAATCTCGTCCGGCACAGTGACAATAATCAGGGCCGCACCGTCGATAGCGGTTTTTACATCGGTTGGCTTAAAACCGTGCTCAATAGCCAAATTGTAGTTACTCGTTCCTTTCAGCTCAGCTACAGCTACCTCGATACCGCTGTCGCGCAGGTTCAGACTGTGAGCATGACCCTGGCTGCCGTAGCCGATAACCGCCACCTTTTTACCCTTAAGCGGATCGAGCGGCGCGTCCTTCTCGTAGTAAATTTTGGCTGCCATGACTTGAACTCTCCTTACTTTCGGACCAGCATTGCCGTTATCCACATTATTATAGGCACTGCCCTCCGCCAGGCAAGAAATTTACACAATAGCGCCGCGACCGCGGCCGCAGGCGTGCCAGCTAAACACCATGTTTAGCCCCGCAATTTATTGCGCCGTCTCCGGAGTCCGGAAAATCAATCCGGCTCGGTTTTCGCCTGTCGGGGCATGGCGATGGTCCCGGTGCGGGCCATGCTCTTGATGCCATAGGGCCTGCACACATCGACGAATGCCTCGATCTTAGACTCTGGGCCGCTGACCTCGACCATCAGCGACCTCGGACTGATGTCCACGACTTTGCCCCTGAACATCTCGATCATTGAAAAAATCTCAGGGCGTTTCTCGGGCGGAGCCGAAACCGTTAACAGTATAAGGTCGCGCGCCACCACGGGCTGACCGGCAAAATCCTGCACCTTCACCACCGGCACAATCTTGGCCAACTGCTTGCGAACCTGCTCCACGACCTTGTCGTCGCCGACCACGACGATTGTCATGCGACTCAAATCCGGGTCCTCGGTTCGGCCGACCACCAGCGAGTCAATATTGAAGGCGCGGGCGGCAAACATGCCGGCCACGTGGGCCAGAACGCCAGGCTTGTTTTCGACCAACGCGCTTATGATATGCTTCATTTTTGCACCTCATTAGCCATCAACCAACGGATTACGCAAGGCTCTCCAGTATATCCAGCCCGTTCATCTCCGCCAGGCTCTTGCCCGCCGGAACCATTGGCCAAACATTTTCTTCTCGGTCGATCCGAAAATCAACCACACAAGGCTGCTTTTGTGCCAGCATTTGCTCGATGGCTTTGGGGACATCGACCTTTTTCTCAACGGTGATACCGACCGCGCCCATGGCCCGCGCGACCGTGGCGTAATCCGGGTTAGTCAGGTAGCTACAGGAATAACGCTTGTTGTAGAAAAGCTCCTGCCATTGGCGTACCATTCCCATGTAACCATTGTTCAAAATGCAAACCTTTATCGGCAACTGGTACTGAACGGCGGTCGCCAGCTCGGTCATTGTCATATTGAAAGAGCTGTCTCCGTCTATGTCGATGACCGTGGCGTCGGGTCTTGCAACCTGTGCCCCGATGGCTGCGGGCAGACCGTAGCCCATGGTGCCGAGGCCCCCGGAGCTGATAAGCTGCCGGGGCTTGATGAACCGATAGAACTGGGCCGTCCACATCTGGTTCTGGCCCACGCCCGTCGTTACAATCGCCTCGCTGGCGGTCTGGCGACAAAGCTCCTCGATAACGTACTGCGGCTTAACCGTGCCGGCCTGGCGATCGTAGCGGAATGGAAACTTCTTTTTCCACTCGGCAATCTTCTTAAACCAGGCATTGCGAGGGCGAAATTCGACTTCCTTGGTCAGGTCGGCCAGGATGCACTTGGCGTCACCCACCACCGGAATATCCACGTGAACGTTCTTAGATATACTGGCTGGGTCAATATCAATATGGACTATCTTGGCCTGGGGAGCAAAGGCCTTTAGCTTGCCCGTAACTCTATCGTCGAAGCGCGCCCCTATCGCGATTAACAGGTCACACTCCTGCACCGCGTAGTTGGCATAGGCAGCGCCGTGCATTCCGAGCATATCGAGCGATTCGGCTTTTCGCTGGTCGAAGCTGCCCAGCCCCAACAGTGTCGTGGTGACCGGGATGTTTGCTTTTTCAGCCAGCTCTGTTAGCGTTCCGGCGGCATTGGCGCTGATAACGCCGCCGCCGACGTAAAGCACCGGCCGCTCTGAGTTGTTGATGGCCCGTGCCGCCAGAGATATCTGCCGGGCGTTGCCCTTGGTCCGAAGCCGATAACCGGGCAACTTCATCTGGATGGGGCCCTGGTCGGGGCACCTGGCAACCTGAATATCAACCGGCAAGTCAATGAGCACCGGGCCCGGCCGACCGGTTGAGGCAATATAGAATGCTTCCTGGATGGTGCGGGCCAGGTCCTCGACCCTCTTGACAATG
>CAZPJZ010000279.1:0-4279 GCA_964586995.1 uncultured Pirellulales bacterium
CACAGCAGTCGGTCACATCTGATAGGGCAAAGATTTATTGATGCCGGCCACGATGTGATGTTCGTGGGCTCTAAGAAATCGCTGGCGTATCTGAAGCAGTATTTTGGCCAGCGAGTCAAAGAGATATTTGGCCTTTCGTTTGCCTATGAAGATGGGCGGATCGACAAATCAGAGACTCTAAAACGGAATCTGCTCAATCTGCCCGAAGGAACCAGGCAGAATGAGGAGCTATTCAGACAACATTTTGATCCCTTTAAGCCGGACCTGGTGATTTCGGATTTCGAGCCTTTTAGCGCGTGGTGGGCCTGGCGAAAAGGTGTGCCCTTTATCAGTATCGACCACGAACACATGCTCACGCTATGTAAGCTTGAGCACCCAGTGCAGAACTGGTTCTCAAGACTGACCGCCAGCGTGGTGACCCAATGTCACTATGTCGGGGCGGTGGCTTATATTATCGTCAATTTCTTCGATGCGCCGCTGACGATTGATTCGGCCATCTTGGCGCCGCCCATCGTAAGGCCGGTCGTTGACGAGCTGGAGCCGACCGAAGGCAGGCACATCCTGGTCTATGCCACGACCGGCAGAGGGCAGGAACAATTGCGTAACACTCTGGCCAAATTCGGCGGGCAAACGTTTTGTATTTACGGTTTCGACCGGGATTTGTGCGATGGCAATTGTATCGTCAAAAAGCGCTCGACCGAGGGTTTTCTGACTGACCTGGCATCGGCCCGCGGAGTCATCGCCTCGGCGGGTTTCTCGTTGATAAGCGAGTGTATGCATCTGAGAAAAAAGATGTTGCTGGTGCCCTTGGCCAATCAGTACGAGCAGATAATCAATGCGCAATATGTCCAGAACCTTGGCCTGGGAATCTCGGCGGAGAAACGGGATGAAGGCGCCATAGCTCGGTTCCTCGATGAGATAGATAAACCGATGCCGAGCGACGAGCGAATCCTCTGGCCGGATAACAACCGATTCTTCCAGATACTGCAAAACGTTTTGGATAAGCTGGAGAACCCAATTAGCATAGCACTTTGTTGAGCTGCATATTTGAAGCAAACCGATTGCACTCATTCGCTAAAGGCTTTGCCTGCACGGTTTAGTCGGGCTTCCACTTGAGGCGGTTCAGGTTTTCCGTCTTAATAAAGGCGACGTGCGAGTCGATGAACAAGATATTGCAGCCGTCACCTTGGTGGTTGTCGGTGGTCAATATCTCGGGTCCGCCGACCTGGTTCCAGCCAGCGTGCGTCTCAAAGAGTAGAACGACATCAGGCGGCGCATTTGTGCCCAGTATCTCCACGTTTCTGTTCATGGCGTAATTGCAGGGACCCTCAGGAGTACCTTTGCAGCGAAACGACGTCGGGTTTACCTCGGCGTACTTAACCAGTAAATCACACCATTTTGAAGGGGTGGGCAGCTTATCATCGTAGTCGTTGGCGTAAATAAGCATCGCCTTACCGAGGCCGGACATGTTGGTCCCGCAAACCATGCGGTGGGCTATCTGCCGGGTCCGAGCCAGTGCCGGCATCATAATCCCCAGCAGCAGTGCCACTATGGGTAGCGACGCAGGAGGGATGGCGATTCCCGCCACCGCAAGGCCCTTACCTTTGAGCTGGCCTGCACTTTTGTCAATCTTGAGCAGGGCCACTATGCCGAGAATTACGGCCGGTATTCCGGCCAGGATGCAAGTAAACGGGCTTAAAAGGGCCAGCACGAATGATGCGATGGCCAAGCCGCTTGTTTTAGCGTGTGCGGTCGGAGCACCTGTTACCATGCTTGGCAGCACGCTGCTGCATGAGCTGCACAGTTGGGCACCATCCGGATTTGGCGTTCCACATTTTGGGCAGTACATTTCGGACTCTCCTTTCGCCCCCTATGTCGCGGTGGCAAGCTCACCCCGCCAAAACGGGGTCTAATCAGCAACAAATTTCCGCAATACGACTGCAACCACGCTTGATTCTATTGAGCCTGTGCAAGATTTGCCACAAGATTTGGCGATATTTCGATTTTTCTTGCTAACACGAACCATAGCCTGGTCCGGATTTCTGGCTTGAATTTCTCGTAAAGTCGCCGCATAAGATTACTTCATGGCGAATAAACTGCCTTTCGAAAAAGCGTGTCGGCGGATAGTTGTAAAGAAACAAGCCGTCACCGACCCGAGCCTCGGCGGGCTGGTGAACGCTCGCGCGCTTTCTGACCTGATAGATTGCGGCATTGTGAACATCGACAAGCCGAAAGGCCCCACGTCACACGACGTTGTAGACCGGGTCCGGGAGATACTGCGAATCCGAAAAGCCGGGCACTCAGGAACTCTGGACCCAGCAGCGACGGGAGTGCTGCCGGTCGCGCTGGGCAGGGCAACCAGGATACTGGAAGCGCTTCTTTCCGCGGGCAAGGAATACGTGTGCCGAATGCACCTGCACGAGCCGGTAGAACGCCAAACGCTGGACCAGGTCTTTGCCCAGTTCACCGGCCTCATTGAACAGGTGCCGCCCGTGAGGTCCGTCGTCAAAAGAGTAAAACGGACCAGACAAATCTACTATATGGAGATTCTCCAAGTGCAGGAAAAAGATGTGCTCTTGCGAGTGGGCTGCCAGGCGGGCACATACATCAGAAAACTGGTTCACGACATGGGCATAGAAATGGGGTGCGGGGCACACATGACCGGTCTGCGGAGGACCAAGGCCGGCTGCTTCGATGAATCGTCCGTGTGCTCCTTAGAGAAGCTGGCCGACGCGCACAACTGCTGGAGCGAACGGGGCGATGAGAAAACCCTTAGAGAATCTGTCCAGCCGATAGAAAACGCAGTCAAACATTTGCCGAAGGTATGGATTGATGATTCCGCGGTGGACCCTGTCTGCCACGGTCACGATTTGTTCGTGCCCGGCATAGTAAAACTGCACAGTGGCATTGAGCCGGGCGATGCGGTAGCGGTCATGACGCTAAAAGACGAGCTGGTCGCCACAGGCCAGGCAATCCTGACATCCGCAGAAATCGCCGCGCAAGAAAAAGGGACCGCGGTGAACATCCATAAGGTCTTCATGAGACAAGGAACCTATAGAAAGACCTGAGATTTTTTGGATTCAACGCTGTGGATTCCCGATATATCCCGCTTCGATGCAGAACTGAATAATGTCGCGGGCCAGCGGGGCCGCATCGCTCGAGCCGTGCTGGCCGCCTTCTACGACAATGGCAATGGCAATGCTTCGGTTATTGCCGTCTTTGGCAAAACCCGCAAACCAGGCGACCTCCGGCGCCTCGGTCGAGCCGGTCTTTCCGTAGACGTGCACGCCCTGCTCCGGCAGGCCGCTGTGGGCAAATTCCTTGTTAGCCGTCCCGCCTGGTTCATTCACCACCGCATTCATCCCGTCATACACAACGTCCAACGTGCCCGGCGAGATTCCAAGGTCCTGCTCCGAGCCGGAAAAACTTGCAATCTCCCGGAATAGCTTTGGCTGCGTAAAGATTCCCCCACGGGCAATCGCCGCCATGGCGTTGGCCACCTGCAGCGGAGTCACCCTCAGATTGCCCTGGCCCATGCCGAACAGTCTTCTTTCCGGCTCGTTCAGCGGCGGCAAATCCGGTGTTTCGCTGCCCGAGCGACGAGCGACGGGCGACGAGATTTGCCCGGCTGCATGGCGCAGGCCGCGAGTTTCAGATTCACCATTGCGAACCTGAAATGTCGGGATCACCCGGCCGTAGCCGAACCTCAAAAGCCATTGCTGCAGAACGGCAGGCTCGATTCTGTCGGCCAACTGGGAAAAATAAATGTTGCAACTGCCCTTGATGGCGTTGCGGGCGTTGTTGAGCCAGGTGTCACTGTGGCCGACGTGGTGTCTATTGTAAATCCAGCAGCTTGGCCAGCCGACCGGGGCCTTCTGGGCCACGCAGGGGATGGTCTCATCGGGCGTAATTTTTCCACTTTCCAGACCCGCAACAAGAATCACCGGCTTGATGACCGAGCCGGGTGGGTAATGTTTATTTATCGCCCGGTTGCGCAACGGCTCGTTCGGGTCGCCGGCGATGTCGCCGTAATCGTAGCGGATTCGGTTCAAATCGAAGAGCGGCATCGAAACCAGCGCCAGGATGTCGCCGCTGGCCACATCGATGACGACCGCCGCCATTCCGGGTCCGCAGTCCAAGCCGTGCGGGTAGTTGGCCAGATACTTTTCTATCCTGTGCTGCAGCTCGATATCCAGCGTGAGCGTGACATCCTCGCCGAACCGCGTCTCCGTCCGGCTTATTAACTGCTTATCGATGTCCCGAACCAGCTCGCCGCGTC
>CAZPJZ010000280.1:0-4272 GCA_964586995.1 uncultured Pirellulales bacterium
GAATGGCACAGGCCCCGAAACTTGTGGTGAGCGCAGCCGAAGCCATTGTGCAAGGTTAGCCCCGCCCAGCGCTGGGCGGGGATCCCGCGTTGGCGGTTACGGCCAGAATACCTGGTCCAGCCAAGAATCAGCTAATACAGCAAAGTCCTTCAGGTTAACCTTGCCGTCTTCATGCAGATCAGCCGCAAGTTTGGATTCTGCCGCACGGATAATGTCCCCGACCGGGGGACGCCCTGTTCGGTCGTACAGGCGAACAAATCCTCGGTACGTATCGCCCGGCAGATAGTGCTTTACCCACGCAGCAGCGTTTCCCGCGGCATCCGTAGCCAGAACAGTCACATCGGTGGTGGCAATCGGCCTGACCGAGCCCCATGTTTGGGTCAGCCCCCACCTGATTCCATCAGCAGTCAGAGTTACTTGCGTGTTGCTGTCCCAGAGCACGACGGTATTATCGAATCCGAGTATGTCGCTCGCTCCGGCGGTCTGCGGGTTGTCCCACGTACCATCGGCGTGGGCAATGTCCCAGAAAGGAATATCGGCGTAGAAGACAATCTTGCCACCTGCATCGAGATACCTTCGAAGCGTGCAAGTAGCATCCACCGATTCTACGACGGTGTCCGGCGCGTTGTCCCGACAGAACACCACCACGCTCAACTTTTTATCGGCGATGCGAGCATTCATCCACGTCTTGAGCTGGTCAGCATTGAGAATCGTGTAGCCGGCAGCGGCCAGACCGTCTCGTACGGCTACGGAATCGGCCTCACTGGCCCAATTAGTTCGATACCGGATGTCCCAGTAGGCAGCACGCTCCTGCCAATTGTGCAATTGTGTCTGGAACAACCACTCGTCTGCGAGTATTCCAAGGTCTTCATAGCCAACCTTGCAGTCGTACGGCTCGGCGATATCGGCATCCGGTCTTAACATCGAAGGAACACATCTGCTCGGATAGACCCGGATGTCATCGACGTATATCTTGCCCGTCCCGCCAGCCGTGGGACTGACACGATTGCCAAAGCCAATATACATCTTCTTGACCGCAGCCAGATTCACGCCGCCGGCACTGAAGTCGCTCAGCTCAATGTTCCACTCCTGCCAGGCGGGTACCAGGACTGCCTGCGTATCATGATGATTAACAGGCTTGACGTGGCCGGCATTATCCTCCAACGCCACATACAGTTGTTCAGCAGCATTGGCATAAGCGCCATAAAACCATAGCGTCAATACCTTGACGTTGTTCTTGGTCCAATCCTGCGGCGAGGCCCACTGCCGCTGGGTCTCGGAGTACCGCGCTTTGCCGCCTGTTCCGGTGTTGTTATACTCAAACGGCATCGACTGGTTACCGCCGTGAACGATAGTCTGCTCGGCAAAAGGAGCGCCTAAGTTACCTACAGTTGAGCCGGTGCCGTTGCCGCCATAAGCGGCCACGCCGCAGGTAGGATCCGCCGAGTAACCCCAGCCATCCGTCCAGGTATAGAATATCCTGTCGCATAAATCATCGTACCGCTCAAAGTCTTCCACGATGATGAAGTTGGCCGTGGTGAAGCTCCAGACGTTGCCCTTCCACGGACCCTCGGGGTCAGCCGTATTAATCTCATCGACCCGCCAATAGTAAGTGGTATCCCATTGTAGCGGCGATTCGGTAGGTACATACGTGGTCGCCGCCAGGTTCTGTCGGCCTCGGTAGATGCCCGCCGTGGCGGTCGTGGCATTGGCTACCGCGGTTCGGTCCGTGCCGAAGAACACATCGTGCTGGGCGGCCTTTTCGCCCGCAGACCAGCTCAGAGTCACCGTCTGGACGACATCCGTCGCCCCATTGCGGGGAGTTGGACTGTAAGCCTTTAAGGGTATGCTGCCTGTCGGACCGACGTAGTCGGCAGTAATCACCTGTCGGGTCGTAATAGGACCGCCTTGCCAGGCGACCGCGATGTTATCTCCGCCGCCGCCTTCCTTCATCAAAGCCTCGATGTAATATGCCTTACCCGCTTCGAGGCTTATCGCGGCCGATTTTTGATTCGTGCCGGGGTCTCCGGCGGTGCCGTCGAAGTCGCGGGAAGGTACCCAACCTGAGACACTGGCAATCAACTGCTTGTTGGCCGGGTCCGCATCGGTGCTCAGCCACAACTGGCCCTGGTCGTCCGTGGCAATCCAGAAGGTGTAGTTGCCCGTTGCCGGCGGGAACAGCCAGCCGCAGAGCCGGCTGCCGTAGTTGTCCAACCAGTCGACGGGCCCTTCGAACAGGTCCACGAATTCCATGCCGGTCGGGTTGTCCGGATAGTTTGCATTACCCGTCAGGTTGCCAATGGCAGTCCCACTAATGCCCAGCCACCACTGCCGTATGATTCTGCCCGTACCGGCAAGCAAAGTCGAGAAGCTCCAGACCGGGCCTTTCTGCCAGGCAGTGCCATTGAATTCGTCGACCCGCCAGTAGTAGGTGGTCTCGGCGCGCAGGCCTGTTATCGCATAGGTGGTTTCTGTGGTAATGCCCTTGTCTGTACCGGCAGTCCCGTTATCTACGTCATCGTAATTCTCCCCGAAGTAGACATGGTGCATCATTGCACCCCAACCTGGGTACCACCGAAGATTCACGTCGGCCAGTACATTTTCGGCGCCGTCGGCCGGTTTGGGCTGCCAGGCCGTCAAGGCCGGCGCCGTGAAGGTCCAAACATCGCCGGTGTGGATGGTCGTCCCATCGGCTTCCACCTCATCGACCCGCCAGTAGTAGGTTGTCCCTGGGACCAGACCAGGCTGATGCCAGTAGACGGTCTGGTTGGCTGGCTGCCGCGTGATGAATTGCGCTGCCCCCGGCGTCGGATTGGTGCCGAAGTAAAGATCGTGGGAGGCTGCGGTAACCCCGGCCGCCCACGATAGCAACGGCTGGGTTACACTGGTGGCCCCATCAGGCGGGCTGGGATTTGAGGCCTTTTTGCCCATGAATTCTGCCAGACGCATAACGTCATCGGGGTTAGGCGTGCCTGCCGTGTCATATAGCCGAACAAATCCTCGGTACTTGTCGCCCGGCACATAGTGCTTGACCCACGCGGCGGCACTTCCGCTGGAAATGGTAGCCAAAACGGTCAGATTGCTGGTAATGGTAGCAGATGTCGGCCGCCGCGATTGCCACGCTTGGGTAAGGCCCCAGGCACGCCCGGCAGCGGTAAAGGTTACTTGCTCGTACGTCTCGTTCGGCCCGCTGGAGGCATCGAATCCCAATACGGCGCTCGCTCCGGCACCACCCCACGTGTCCATGGCGCCATTGGCGTGGCCCTGGTAGTAGAACGGCCAATCGGCATACCAGACAATCTTGCCGCCCGCGTTCAGATACTTTCGAAGCGTGCAGTTAGCATCCATCGTCTCGCATACCGTGTCCGGCGCGACGTCCAGGCAGAACACGACCACGCTTAGCTTTTTGTCGGCGATGCGTTCGTTCATCCACGTCTTGAGCTGGTCCGCATTGAGAATCGTGTAGCCGGCAGCCTGTACAGCATCTCGCATGCCAGCGCCACCCCCTCCCCAGGCCCCTGGATATCGGCTGTCCCAATAGGCAGCACGAATCCACTCATCTTGTGCTTGCGCCTGTGTTAGCCCAAACAGCAATACAAATAAGACTGCATAAATTGATTTCTTACACATAGTAGTCCTCCTTCACAATAATGTCGCACAGCTTGAAATCACAGAATAAACCGCATTTATTTATACCAGATCGGCCCTGGTCATTGCAAGACAAATTTTCTCGGTTTAACCGCCCGGGCGGCCATTTCAGCCCGGCTGTGGTTAGCGGAAAGGAAACCCCCATGTTTCCTTGCAGTCGCACACGTCATCGACCCATTTCCAGAAGCCACCGGCTACATAAAGCTTGTTCCCAATCACGCCGGCAGCACCACAGCATCGCCCACTGGGCATAGGCCGGACCTGGCTGAATGTCTCGGTGGCCATGTCGAAGCAGGTGGCCCGATTGCTTCTTGTGCCGGTCACGCTGCTCCAGCCGCCCAGGATAAACAACTTGGACCCAATTGCCGCGTGTGTGGAATGCTGACTGAGGTACCATTTGCGTTGCTCGATGCGCGGTATGTCCAGCTTAGTCCATTTGTTGGCCGCCACATCGTACTTGAGCACTCCGTCTGCATACCTCTCAAGGTCCGTTTCTCCGTGAACCGCATAGATACAGCCGTTGTAGCTGCCGTGGACAATGAATCTGGCTCCTTCGGGCAGATCCGCCATTCGGTTGTAAGTGTTCCGGCGAGGATCATAGCGGAATGTGCTGCGGTCGGCCTT
>CAZPJZ010000281.1:0-4264 GCA_964586995.1 uncultured Pirellulales bacterium
CGCCAAGCCCATCAGTCCGCCGAGAGCATCAACTTCGCGCGCGATCTGTCCCTTGGCGAGACCGCCGATAGCCGGGTTGCAGCTCATCTTTGCTATGGTATCCTTGCTGATCGTTATCAGACAGGTTTTGGCGCCGATCTTGGCAGCAGCATGAGCCGCCTCGACGCCGGCGTGACCTGCCCCTATGACAATGCAATCAAAATCGCTTGTTTTCGTTCTATTAAGCATATTTGGCCAGTATAGCTTTTCAAACTTTCTAATCAAGCCAAGTTCGCTGCTGCCTCGACCGCTTGTAGTGGCCCAGCGATGCCAAATATGCTGGCTTGTGAATCCTGACGCGTCTTTATCTTGACAAATGATGCCACTCTTCTAATAACGGTATGGGAGTGGCAAAAAACATGGGCAAGAAAGCTATAGTAAATTACTACTATGAATCGGATGTCCTTTACATTGTAGCTAAGAAAGCTGCGGAAGAAGAATTTATAGAGGTTGCTCCGGGCATAAATGTAAAGCTTGACGATAGAGGCCAGGTGATTGGCATAGAAATCCTGAACGCCTCAAAATGCCTAAAACCGATTGCCAAACCTTTATACAAAAATATGCAGATGGCTTAATGGCGGCTTATATGGAAGCCGTATAAGCAATGGTTGGACATTTTTGTGATCGGGCAAGGAGTGATCACCATGTCTGACAAGCGCACGCGACAGGATTCGGCTCACCGGGCGGCGATATACAATGGTTTGCGCCAGCGGCACACCGCAGAGATAGATGCCCGCGTCGAGCGGTACCTTCGGGCGGAACACCAGCCCATCGTTCCAAACTCCTGGTTTGCTCCTGCGTCTTCGGAGTGCATCGGCTTATTCAGCGACGGCTACTTTTACGGAGGTATCTCACAGTGTCAAGCTGTGGGAGAAGCGCTCATTCGGTTTATGTATCAATGCAACAAATTTCGTCCGAAATCGGACTTTGAGGAAAACGTCAGATTGCTAAAGCAGCGGGGATTCATCGACGACGAGTTTGAGAATCTCTGTTCATGCCTCTGGAAATATCGACATGATTACCACCACATGAACAAGGATGTCGAGACCAATCGGCAACGTCTTGAGCAGATGGCGCTCAGTAAAATCCGGGCACTTGCGAAGTTGGAAAAGTGGGTATTCCAGTACTCTGCCTTGAGAGATTGAAATTGAAGGTGTTTTGCTTAGCGGGTAATCGGGTTATCAGGCGGTCGGTATCAGCAAGTGGATATCAGTATAGCAGGATATCAGGAAATGAGTCTCAGAAGACCAGGATATCAGCTAAATCCTTATATTACTCTGTGAAGTGCTGCGTGGCACGAGTCTGATGTTCTGATCTCCTGATTTCCTGCACGCTGATTTCCTGATAGCCTGATTCCCTTTCGTTCATTGTCCGACCGGCAAGTGAGTGGCTCATTAGATATAACAATCCGCCACGGCGGATAAGATTGCTTGATTTTTCGGAACTTATATGATACTTTAATTTTGTGATGATAGTGCTTACTTTGGAAAATGAACGCCTTAGGAGCGTCCAAAATGGGCTATGTATATGCTGATATAACCATTAAGAACCCAATGAACGGCAAAATCAAGCCGATACCCGTCAAGGCGCTGGTTGACACCGGGGCGATGACATTGTGTATCCCTGAACATATCAGGTTGCAGTTGGATTTGGAACCTATTGGAAGAAGAGAAGTAACTACTGCGGACGGTAAATCCCACATTGTGCCTTATGTTGGGCCAGTACAAATAGAATTTGAGAATCGCACATGTTTCACAGGAGCATTGGTGCTGGGCGATTCTGTCTTAATGGGAGCCGTACCAATGGAAGATATGGATTTAGTTATTAATCCTTCCACGCAGAAAGTGTGCGTAAATCCGCAAAGTCCTAACATTCCGTCTGCACTTGTAAAATAGTCTGACTGGCACCATAGGTACATAGGTTCTGTCTACAGCTTTCGATTTTGCTCAGGCGGGGGAAGGCAGGGCTAACAATTATCCGTCGTACTTCTACTTGCACCGTTGCTTCTTTGCCAGCGCAACTGCTGATGCTATGGCAAAATTTGCCGTGTGCGTGATACTCACGCTTACGTGTTTGATGCCAAGCTCATCGGCGATCTTCTTAACTTCACCACTCAGGGTGACTTCCGGCTGACCGGCAGAATTGTTTACCACCTCGATATCCGTCCAGGCAATCTTTCCGCGCCAGCCGGTCCCCAGAAGTTTCAAAATAGCCTCCTTGGCGGCAAAGCGACCGGCCAATTTCTCTATCGAGTTCTTATTCGACTCGGCATAAGCCTGTTCGGTGGCGGTAAAGACCCTGTCGATAAAACGTGCACCGTGGCGCTTGACCATATCTTCTATCCGCGGACAATCCACCAGGTCTATCCCGTGTGCCACAATCTCCATTCGTTTATCCTAACCCGGACGCGCCGGAACCAAACAGGTGTATGATAAGTTCTGGAAAAAATCGAAGTTGGGCACACTTTGAAGAGCAAAACTTGCATCAGATTTTTTGCTTTTCAAACCGTCATAAACCAGGCCCAGGACATTGGTCCTTACTATTTGAGCAAATCCTCCGCCGTTAGGCGTCCTGTGGAGGCCGGATTTGCTCAAATCATGTATGTCCAACTTCAATTTTTTGACCATCTTGCGCACAATTTCATTGCTAAGGGACTAATTAATCGATCCCGATTTTGGGTCGATTTTTGTCAAAGGCTGCTTGGGCAGCGTGAAGCTTATTCTCGTGCCGGTACCTTCCCGGCTTTCAGCCCATATACGGCCCCCATGCCTTCGGATGGTCTGTTTTGCTATAGAAAGGCCAAGGCCGGTGCCATCTCTTTCGACCTTCCTGGCGTTGCTGGCTCTAAAGAACTCGTCGAACACCTTGTCGAGCTCGCCCTTGGGGATGCCGATCCCGGTGTCGGCTATCGCAATTAGAAGGGTGTCGTCGTTGTCTTTGGCACTAACCCGGACGGTTCCCCCGACGGGCGTGTACTTGATCGAGTTAAGCAGCAGATTCGTTATTGTTTCTTCGATGGAAAACTGATCACCAAAAGCCTTGTCAACCGAGGGCTCGACGTCGAACTCTAACTTCAGGTTCTTGTCCGTGGCTTTCATTTTGACCGCCTCGACGGCGCTGAATATGGTATCCCTCAGCGAAAACGTATCCATCTCGAATTGATCGCTCAGTCGCATCTGTGTCAATCGTAACAGGGCCCTGGCAAATAGGGTCAACTTTCGGGTGCGATCGTACGCCCGGTGGACGAAGTCGGCCTGTTGGTCATTGAGACGTCCGGCCAATCCCTTGACCAGCACACCCAGACAACTTTGTATAGCCGCCAGATGGGCTTTAATGTCATGAGTTAGACGCAAGACATACTCATCTTTTATGCGGTCTTTCTGCTGAAGCTGCACATTTGCCTGCCGGTAGGCTTCCTCCTGTTTTCTTAACTGGGTCGAGATGGAGCTGGTCATGTACACCACTAAATACAGGGTGCTGGAGAGAATAAAGACCGTGCCCAAGACATAGAAAGCGCCGTGGTGCATATTACACGTAAGGAAACCTTCCAAGCAGTAGTGAGGCACGACTTCGTTGTACTCAAGCGCAGCCAAAAGACTTATCAGCATCACGGCAAGAGTTGCCTGTAAGTAACTTTCCCATGCCGACAGCAGGATACTCGCTATGATCATGTGGAATACGAAGTAGATAACGATGGGACTCTCGATTCCGCCGGAAAAATGCAGCAGCACAGTGAGAATCACAAGGTCAACAGATATCTGAAGATTGATTATTCTCTTGATCCAAGCGACAACACCGGCGGTGCTTGCTCTTAGGATTCTTTTGAGCAGCAGCAATGAAATGACATTGTGAAAAACAAGCACAACGGCAATACAGTACAGCGGGACATCCTGCACTGAAACACCCATAATACTATGGGCAAAGAATGTGGCTCCAACCACGCCTATAATGGCGATCCACCGCAGCTTGATCAGCCAATGAGCTCGTTTGATGAGCCTTGCGATCTGAGGCGTCGATTCCATGGCTAAGCCTTTTTCGATAGGAGTTTTTCCACCTCAGCCAGCAACACGTCGGGCTCGACGGGTTTATCGAGGAATCCATCCACCGGCAGCCAGCCGGAATCGCCTGCCGACGATTTGAAATCGACTCCGGTCCTGTCCTTGATCGCCGTTAGCATGAGAATGGGCATGTCCCTGAACCGCGCATCGGCCTTGAGCTCTCGCGA
>CAZPJZ010000282.1:0-4250 GCA_964586995.1 uncultured Pirellulales bacterium
GGTTTGAGCCGGTTGTGGTGCTCGAAATTTTGGGAGCTGAAATAACATTAAGCCCGATTCACACGTGCGCCATGGATGCTATCCGTAAAGGAAGCGGTCTCGCTATTCGCTTTCCACGTTTCACAGGGAATTATAGGCTTGACAAGGCGGCTGAAGATGCTACAACGGTAAGCGAGATCGTTGAGATGTATCAAAAGCAGTTAAAGAAGATTAGCGAAAGCTGAGCTTTAACTAAAGATGATGCTGCCTTTTCCGGCGTGAAGCTTAAGGTTATGCACACTAACCAGAGAAATAGCTTTGATAAGCCTTCTGTATTTACTTCTGTAGCTTTCTGTGTGGCATCTTCGTACAAAATGCTGACCCACAAATCTGCGACAACACGATAACAGACTTCATGAAGGGAGGCATAGTTATCAGGGACTCAAAAGACATCCTTCTTGAAAGAAACGTTATCAGCACAACACTTCACGATGAGGCACCTAACGGAATCGATATTGGCACTTACTCAGGCACTACTGGAACTGTCAAAGGAAACGAGATAAGTGGCTGTTCTTGGAACGGTTTCGGAGGCGATTACGAAACCTCATGGTCAGGATCTGGCATCCTAGTCATAGAGAGTGGAGACTGCTTAAAAATAATGGAAAACACTGTTCACGACTGCGACGTTGGTATGGACATTGAATCTGATTCAACGAACATAACATGCAACGAAGTATATAACAACATTTATGGCTTCGTCTTCTGGGATGCCAAGCCGAAGGTCAATTACAACAACATTTACAACAACATACAATACGGAGTCTATCGGACTACAATGGGTAACCTTACTGATGTACTCGACGCCCGCTATAACTGGTGGGGGAACCCAAAAGGGCCCTATCATCCAACGCTCAATCCTGAAGGCCTAGGAGACAGAGTAGGCGATTACATTTTTATTCCGTGGCTACCATTGGTGCATGACGTTGCAGTGATTGATGTTACAGTTTCGCCCACAACGGTGACTGCAGGCGAAATAGTCACCATCAAAGTGAAGGTTGAGAACCAAGGAAGCGACTACGAAAACTTCACCGTGACAGACTACTATGATAGCACAGCAATTGCAAGTCAAAACGTCATCAAATTGCTTCCAAACTGGGACACTACATTGACTTTCTATTGGAACACGACAGGTATGCCTAGAGGCAACTACACACTAAAAGCGGAGGCAAGCAAGTTCCGGGAGAGATAGACCTAGCTGACAATGTGCTTGTGGATGAGAAAGTTGAAGTGCTGTGGCATGATGTTGCAGTAGTAGATGTTGTTTGTAATCGCACGTGGGTTTATCAAGGACACAGCGTTAACATCAATGTCACAGTCCGAAACGAAGGAGACTACCCAGAAACCGTGTCAGTTACCCTCTACTATAATATAACAGCCAACAAAAAAATAGGAACACAAGTAATAAACTTGCGCTCAGGTGAAACGCAAACAATTATTTTTGTGTGGGACACCATAGGCGTGGAATACTGTCACAACTATACAATAACAGCGGTTGCAAGCATAGCCTACCCAGATGTCGATCCAACAGACAACACTTTAGTGGATGGAAAAGTAAAGGTGAGAATCTTGGGTGACACAAACGGCGATGGCAAAGTTGATTTGAATGACATATTAACAGCCGCCCTAGCCTTCGGTTCATTCCCGGGCCATCCCGACTGGAACCCGGTAGCTGACATTAACCGCGACAACAAAGTCGACCTGTGTGACTTCCTCGATATCGCCATAAACTTCGGAAAAACGTGTTCTCCATAAATCTCCTCCTTTTTCTGCTTTTAAATGATTTGGCTGAAGTGGCTTAACAGATGGGTTGCCCTCTTTTTAATATCAGAATAGGAATTTAGCGAAATTGTCTAGAATGATGCAGAAACATCCTGTTTCTCATAGACATCTGAACTGGTTGTAGTAATTGAATTTTGGAGTCGAAATGACGTTTAGCCCCCATTCACATCCATCGACTCAGGTCTGCATAATGAAGCGGCTGGCAATCCATTTTCCACGTTTCACAAGAAACTATAGGGCTTGATAAGGCTGCCTAAGAGGCTACAGCGGTGGACGAGTCTGTTGAAATCTATGAGTCAACTTAAAAAATCGCTGAACAGTTAGCTCTTTTTAAAGAGTTACTGCTTCGCGTCTTCCTCTTTCATATCTTTTTATCGTTCCTTTGTTCTTCAATTTTCCTAGGAGTTTGATTGTTTTGGCAAAGGAAATCTGCAAACAGTATCGTTCTTTAACTAGTTTCATAGAAACTTGATACTTTCAGATGAGCCAAAACAAAAGTTTCTATTAAACCAACCTTTATATCTGGCGTTTTCTCATTAAAATCATGTGATGCAATATGCCTCAAGTTACGTGTCCAAATTGTGGAATGACAATAAATTTGGAAAACCGCAGGAAAATAGACTTTGGCTTAATCAAGAACGCGACTGGGAAGCATCCTAGAACTTTCACTGAATTACTCCACATTACAAAACTCTCAAGAAAAACCCTGAATCTGAGACTTCAGGAACTATGCAAAGAAAGGGTTCTAATTAAGGACGATGGTGGTTATAGGCTAAATGGATCCTTACCAATTGAGGAAAAAGGCAAAGATTTTGTGAAGGGATTTTTTAACGGATTCCATAACAAGAAGGTGAGAACAGGCTTAATGCTAATCGCGTTCCTATTATTTTCTTCTGCGTCCGGGCATGTCTTAGCGATGCTTTTCCCTCTACCGCATATACAAACATACCAAGAACCAGTAATTATAGGGAACTTTACGATGGCTCTTGACGTTCACAACGTTGAGGACTTATTCGGTTGGCAAGTTGTCGTGATTTTCAACTCAAGCGAACTAAAAGTTTTGGAAGTTTCACCTGGGGGCTTCCTTACATTCAA
Source organism: uncultured Pirellulales bacterium (assembly GCA_964586995.1). GTDB lineage: Bacteria > Planctomycetota > Phycisphaerae > Sedimentisphaerales > Anaerobacaceae > JAFNGF01. The sequence goes on from CAZPJZ010000282.1 coordinate 2,914, forward strand.
TGATCCGAAGTATCCGCAGGATCCTAGACTTCTATCAGATGTTTACGAAAGTAGGCTGCTGCTTGGAAGCTGCCTATACGGAGATATGCCGGGAAAAGATGGCAGTGGCAGATTGGCAACTATAGTTTTTGGATACTTCACAGAAAATTATGATACACCACAAATAGTTCCCGAAGAAGTATTCGAAACTTTGTTGTTAGATTCTCAAGGTCAGTCAATCCCTATCAAAGACTCCACCTTAACGCTAACCATAGTCGGAAAACCATAATTCCCCCTTTTTTTGTTGTGAAAAGCTGCACTTGAGAGCAAAAACTTAAAGGCTTAGTTTTTTCTAAGAATTGTGGGGGCTTCATTGCAAGGTCCAAGAACAAAATATGTAACAGTACTCAAAAGGGTCATTTTTGCTTTAGCCTTCACTTTACTTATGCTCCTTCTCGGATTTTTTGCTAACATAGGTTATCATGTCATATCAGTCAAAGAGCTCCCATATCCCCTGGGATTTAAAAGTTATGGAACCTATGCTGTAGGACGCTTCTATTGTGACATCGTTTACAACCCAATTCTTTATCCTTACTACTGGTTTGTAGGAGCCGGACATTTTACAGGGAACGTTTCAATGATATTATTCCCTAATTATGGACCTGGAGAGCAGGCATATCCAATCTTTCCTGGACCAGACGTTCGGGAAAGTGACCTGTACGTTACAACAATGCTATATATATGGGGAATCACACCGAATATGGTCTTCTTGCTTTTTATTGCGGTATTTTTAGAAGTAATCAACAAAAGGATTGTCTACTTAGTCCTCAGTGGTGGCACGCTCGGCTTTGCAGTAGCGAGTGTCATAGGCTTAGTTATTGGTTCGCTCATAAGTGCATCTGCAATTGTCTATTTGTTAGTTTTTAACAAGTCTAAAATGGCCGTGCTTAGGGACTTTTGGGATTCATTATGGGAATAATGACCTTCCATGTCACGTTCTGCTTGTGGCTTTCTATCGATTTCATGCATGTATTCAGACACTAGATTTAACTCTCCATTCTCATTTTGGCAGACTTTTAGCAAATGCACCAATAGCTAGACTTGGCTGAATGTCACATCCTAATTTCTGTCAAAAACTTGAAAATGAGGTTCTCCCATCATTTATGGGAGTGCCAGATTTATTTTGCTTGAACAAATTTCTTGTGCGGGATTTTGCTCTTGTTTTTCTTGGTTCCCCAAACAAAAGCGACAACCCCAATACCCATCGTTACTGGGCTTGCTATCAGGAGAGATTTGTAGGGGTATGAAACCTCGACATTCAATTTATACAAATAAAGATTTGTAGGAGGATCCGGGTC
>CAZPJZ010000283.1:0-4249 GCA_964586995.1 uncultured Pirellulales bacterium
GCAAAACTTGGCTTTGTTCCCACGATACCAGCCGAGGAGCCTCTGGCCTTGCTGGTGAATAAGGACCAGATAGTCCAAAAGTTCTTTAAGCTTGCCAGTTACAATCCGGCCCAGATGGCTCAGGTTATTCAACCTTTAATCGGAGAATACGGCTATGTCAGCGCCGACGAGACCACCCGCAGTCTGTTAGTGATAGACACGGTTCAGAATCTAATGCGGCTCGAGCGGATCATCGTGGAATTTGACGTGCCGGAATCCGAGCAAACCGTGACGGCTATCTTTCCAGTTGAGCACGGCGACCCTTCCGAGATCGTTCAGATGCTGAAAATCCTGTTGGGCGAGACCCAGGGATATAGTACGATGCGCAGCTACAGAGGGAGCGACCGCGGGCGGTTCGGCGGTCCCCCATCGTCTCAGCCTGTTTCTCAGCCCTCCAGCGGCGGCTCACCGTCAAGGACTGATTCGTCAAGAACGGCAACAACAACGGCAACGTCAGTTGTGGTTACATCGACGCGGGGGCCAATTGTTCTTATCCCCGAGCCGAGGCGCAAATGGATTATTGCCAGAGCATCGGCTGAAGATATGAAGCTAATCGATGAATGGATAACGAAGCTGGATAGGACCGACCCGGTCGAGTCAGAGTATGAGACAGTCCAGCTCAGATATGCCGATGCTCAAGAAGTGGAAAGGAGTATCGAGGAGGGATTCAGAAACATACCGGGGACGGAATTTCTGCCCAGTATTGTTGTCGAGTCACTGCCTGCTTCAAGGCAAGTGCTTATATTTGGCAGGAAGGACCTGCGCGAGATGGTTAAGAAGATTATTGCTGAGATGGATATTCCTCCCGGTCAATTCGAGACGGAGTATTTCAAGCTGAAATACGCCGATCCTGACCAAATTAAGGCAAATATAGACGAGCTTTATCAAGAAGGACTGTACAGCGGCAGCACCGGTAGAACTTCTTATACCTCATTTGCTTCTTTTGGGTATAGCTATGGGCGCAGAGGCTCCACCTCGTCGGCCGATATGGTGAAGGTACTATCATACGCTTCGCTGAAGCAGGTAACAGTAATTGCCTCTCCCGAAATCATGCAAAAAATTCGTACGCAGATAGAAGAATGGGATAGGCCTCTGGACGTCAATGAAGTCAAACCCAGAATAATTGAGCTGAGGAACTCCGACCCGGTTCAATTGGCCAGTCTGCTTAATACACTTTTTAGTGAAAGTTCGACCACCGGGAGAGTCTCAGTTGTCGATATGATGTACCGCGGCGGCATGAGCATGGCGCAGCAGCAGAAGAAGATTGTCGGCCCACTTTACGGGCAATTGACCTTCCAGGATGTACCGGGAACAAGGAAGATAATCGTAATCAGCAAGATTCCCGAGGCATACGATGTTGTTGAGCAATTAGTGCTGGACATCGACAAAGAGGAGATGGCCCAGATACCCAAGGTTGTGACGCTCAAGTATGCCAACCCGGAGGACCTTGCTGAACGCCTCAATGCGTTGTTCAACGAGATGGGCACCACCGCGGCGATTCGCCGAAGCGCACAGGGGCTGGCCGAGTACTCAATGGAAACGGGCACAAGCGCGGCTGCTACAAGCACGGCTGCTCGCACCACCACGGGCACAACAGCTACTTCTACAGCCGAATATAGGCCCCCGTGGAACACCGGCAGGACCAGCACCACCGAACAGCCGATAAGCAACGTCATAGGCAAAGTGCGTTTTATCCCTGACATTCACAGTAAATCAATCCTGGTTCTTGCGCCTCCCCAGTTTATGGCCGACATCGAGAAAACGATTAGCGAACTCGACGTGCCGGGCAAGCAGGTCATGATCAGAGCAATCGTTATGGAAATTGACCACGCCGAAGCAACGTCTCTCGGCATACAGTTGGCAACAAATACTTCAGCCTTCGGCACGCTTGAGGAAAATGCGATAACGGCGTTGGCAAGCCTGACAAACCTTGGCAGATACGGATCAACCAAGCAGATCTCGTCCGCCGCCGCCACCGGGCTACCAGCCGGTAGCGAAGCATCTGCGACTGTGCTGCGCGTAGGCACAGACGTATATGGGCTGATTGATTTTCTGATTAGGAAAACACACGCGAAGGTTCTTAATCAGCAAACAGTCTGGACTAAAGACAACGAAGAGGCCACTTTCTTCAAAGGTCAGAAAGTTCCATTCTCTACAGGCTCGACAGTAACAGCGACGGGGGTAGCGCAGCAAAGTTATGAATTTCAAAGAGTGGGTATGACACTGCGTGGGCGGCCGAGCATCACCCCGGAAAAGAGTGTGGACATGATTGTGAATGTGATTCTCTCACAACTTACTACACAAGAAAGATTCGGAATGCCGTATCGCAGCGAGATGGAGACGACGACCAATATGATCGTTAAGAATGGTCAGACCATCATGTTGGGCGGCATCTTATCCCAGGAAGACAGCAGGGTCCAAAGAAAGCTGCCGCTTCTGGGCGACATTCCTTTGATTGGCGGTCTCTTCGGACATGAACAGACCATCTCGTCCAACAATGAGCTAATCGTCTTCATTACGCCCTATGTGGTCGATGAGCTTGAGAATATGCTGCCGGAGGCAGAGCAGGAACTGCAAGACAACAAGTCCAAGCTTGAGGACATCCAGCAGCAGCTCAAGGACGCGGTGGAACCCATTAAACAGCAGCGAAGCGAAGCGCCTAAAACGGCACCGCAAGGCCCCAATAATACCGAGAAGGAAGTTGCCAAAGTATATTACCGAAGTATTGAATCTTATCGGTGCGGGCGGTTTGAAGAGGCGCGTGAGGGTTTCCTTGAGGTTGTAAGGAGCGACTCTGTGCCACAGCCGATGCGGAACACCGCGGAGAGCTACTTGTCGCAGATAGATAATCGTGCGTTATACGCAAAGGGCAGCACGTAGCCGCCGGACGCTCGAGGCAAAAGCATGATGGGCGGATGGATTGTCCTTACTCCATCTCTGGAGTCGGGACAATCTTGCCTTTGCCGTTCATATAGGGGCGAAGAACCTGGGGTACAGTTACTGAGCCGTCCGAGTTCTGGTAAAGCTCGAGTATTGGTATGAGTATTCGGGGTGAGGCGATGACCGTGTTGTTCAACGTGTGGCAAAAAATGTTCTTCTTGGTGTCCGGGTCCTTGTACCGAAGGTTCATCCGCCTGGCCTGGAACTCGTAGAATTTGCTGGCGCTGTGCGTTTCGCAGTAGTTACCCCGTGAGGGCATCCACGCTTCTATGTCGAATTTCTTGGCCTGGCCCCGTCCCAGGTCGCCCGTGCAGACATTCACCACGCGGTAGGGTAGCTCCAGCGCCTGCATGACCGCCTCAGCGTTGGCCAGAATCTCGTCGTGGTACTTGTTGCTCTGCTCCACACTGTTTTGACAGACGACCACCTGCTCGACCTTGTCGAACTGGTGGATTCTGTACAGTCCGTATGTGTCCTTGCCGGCTGCCCCCGCTTCGCGTCTAAAGCAGCTTGATAGCGCCACGTACTTCAAAGGCAGTTGCTCGGCGCCTAATATCTCGCCCATGTGGTAAGCCGTCAGGGGGACTTCGGCTGTGCCGGCCAGGTTGAGCTGGTCCTTTTCCATCCGGTAGGTCTGCTCTTCGGAGCCGGGGTAGTAGCCTGTCCCTCGCATCGCTTCATCTTTCATCAGAAGCGGCACTGACAGGGGAACGTACCCTCTGCTGACCATCAGGTCCATCGCGAAACGCAGCACCGCCCAATGCAGCAGGGCGCCGTCACCTTTCAAAAAATAATTTCTCGTCCCGGCCAGCTTGACGCCGCGCTCGACATCGATAATGCCCAGCGCAAGGCCCAACTGGACGTGGTCCTTCGGCTCGAAATCGAACCGGCGCACTTCGCCCTCTTTTCTTATTTCGGCATTTTCCGTGTCGTCTTTACCTAAAGGCACATCGTCATCGGGCGGCTGAGGCACAAGCAGCATCAATTCGTCAAACTCCGGCTGATGCACTTTAAGCTGGTCTTGGAATTCCTTTTCTGCTTTCTTAAGATCGGATAAATAATTTATCGCTTCTTCCTTTTCAATTCCTGAGAGATTGGGAATTCTTTTACCAATCTGGTTTTTACGAGTCGAAATATCCTGGAGGTTTTTTCTTGCTTTCTTAAGTAATTCGTCTAAGAATAATAACCTCTCGATATCAACCACGAATCCCTTTTTTTTGCAGGCATCTTTGAACTTTGAGGTGTTATCACGTACCTGTTTAATATCAAT
>CAZPJZ010000284.1:0-4246 GCA_964586995.1 uncultured Pirellulales bacterium
TGCCCTGAGCGAAAGCCGAATGGGCTCAGGGCAGACGTGCTGGCGATGGCTAAACATGCACCACAAACTTAAAGCACGGTTTGCCCGCTGGCGGCTCGGGTCTTGAGTTTTTGCCCTTGACGGCTCGAACAGTCTCTGCTAAAAACGATAGACCTGTCACGGAATTTTTAAGGTTACGCAGAGGAGCCTGACAATGACAGAAATAGACCAGGCGCCGCAGTCAGAGCAAAGTCCTGCTGAAGGCAGTCAAATAAAGCCCGTTGTTAGCGCTGAAGCGGTCGAGGAGCAAGGCGTCCGACAACCCGAAAGCTCGAAAGAAGCCAGAAATATGGCTATGCTCTGTCATCTGCTGGGGATCGTGGGGTTTTTTGCCCCGCTGGTCATCTGGCTGAGTGAGAAAGATAAGCACAAGTTCGTCAACGAGCACGGGCGGTCCGCTATGAACTACCAAATCTCGCTAATGATATACTATTTTGTGTGCTGGCCACTTTGTCTTGTTGTCATTGGAGTGTTTTTGCTGGCGGTACTGACCATTATGCACGTGGTTTTTGTGATTATAGGAGCGGTCAGAGCCAGCAGGGGCAGACTCTGGCGGTATCCGATAGCTATTCCATTTCTAACAGGGACGAGCCCGAACTAAACTTGATTGAAGGGAGATAGATGATGGCAGAGAAAAAAGAAGGGTCCGGCGGCGAGCAAAACGTGGCTGCCGAACCGCCCACGAGTATTCAGCAAAGCGCAGTTGACAGAGAGGCCAGTAAGGACGCCCGTATGTGGGCAATGCTCTGCCATCTGGCAGGGCTTGCCGGTCTTGTAGTACCCGTGGTCGGCAACATCGTAGCGCCCTTGATTGTCTGGCAGATAAAGAAAGATGACTTTCCATTCGTAGACGAGCATGGCAAGGAGGCAGTGAATTTCCAGATTTCGATGTCACTGTATCTGCTTGTATCTGCCATCCTATGGGTGCCGCTGTCTTTTGTCTGCATTGGCGTGCTCATACCGGCTGCAATAGCCATAGTTGACTTGGTCTTCCTGCTGATTGCCGCGGTTAAGGCGAACAACGGTTACCACTATCGCTATCCGTTGACGATTCGGTTCATCAAGTGAAAACGCCGGGCGACGACCATCGAGCATCCAGCGCTCGCATTGCGGCACCGATTGTCAGACTCGATTTTCGATCCTCGATGAATCGCAACCTTACTTATAAGTGCTCGCTCAAGAAGTAGCAGACCCTGGCGCTGGCGGATGATCCAGCATATCTGAAAAGGGAGGATTGTTACGTGGAAGGTGGGATCAGTCGGCGGAAGTTCATCCAGGCGCTGGGGCTGGGCGCGGCACCATTGGTGATGCCGGAGTGTATCCGTGGCTCGCAGCGTGCTGCTCGCACGACGACAACGGATAAGCCCAACGTAATCTTGATTATGGCGGATGATCTGGGTTATGAGTGTCTCGGCTGTTACGGCGGCACATCTTACAAGACGCCCGTCCTGGATGCGCTGGGCGGAAGCGGCATGCGTTTCCAGCACTGTTATTCGCAGCCGCTTTGCACGCCATCTCGCGTAAAGATTATGACCGGCCTGTACAACTTCCGCAACTATACCGAGTTTGGCGTTCTCGATCCGAACCAGAAGACCTTTGGCCATCTCCTGCAAAGTGCCGGCTACGCGACTTGTGTCGTGGGCAAATGGCAACTGTATGGCAGCATCGACCAGAGGCCGCAAGTCCGTGGGACCGGCACTTACCCGGACAAAGCCGGCTTCGATGAGTTCTGCCTTTGGCAAATAGAACAGAGAGGCTCACGCTATAAGGACCCGATAATTGTGCAGAACGGCAGGCTGCGTGAGGACCTGAAGGATAAATATGGCCCTGATATCTTCTGTGACTACATCCTGGACTTCATAGGACGGCACAGAAGCAGACCGTTTTTTGTCTACTACCCGATGGCTCTGGTGCACAGTCCGTTTGTCCCTACGCCGGACAGCAAAGACTGGGCAGAGAACGTGCACAAAAACGACAAAAAGTACTTCGCGGATATGGTCGCCTATATGGACAAGATTGTTGGGCGCATCGTGCAAAAGCTGGATGAACTAAACCTGCGCGAGAGAACACTGATTCTGTTCACCGGCGACAACGGTACGAGCAAGGGCATTGATTCGCAGATGTCGGGTCGCATCATTCGTGGTGGTAAGGGTGATACGACTGATGCGGGCACGCACGTTCCCCTTATTGCAAATTGGAAAGGCACAACACCTGCAGGCAAAGTATGCCAGGACCTCATCGATTTCAGCGATTTTATACCCACTTTTGCCGAGGCCGCGGGTGCTTCACTGCCGGAGAGGGTCGCTGTTGATGGTCGTAGTTTCTTGCCCCAGCTTCGCGGCCAAGAAGGTAATCCCAGAGATTGGATATTCTGTCATTATGAGCCGAGGTGGGGCCAATGGAAACGCAAACGGTTCGTGCGTGACAAACGCTGGAAGCTTTACGACACCGGGCAGCTCTTCGACGTGCAGGCCGACCCGCTTGAGCAGAATCCGATTGAGCCTGGTAAGGCTGATACGGAAGCGGCAGTGGCCAGAAAACGCCTGCAGGCTGTTCTGGACTCCACAAAGTGATAAGGTAAGTCCTACGCTTGATTCGGAAAGGAATAGATGTATGGGGACGCAGTTCTACACACGTCGAGATTTTCTCAATGTCGTGGGCCTGGCAGCGGGCGCACTGGCCGTAGCGGGACCTAAAGCCCTCTGCCAAGCAGTTGCCGGCCGGCGAATTGACCGTTCTTTGCCGAACTTTGTTATCATCTTCACCGACGACCAGGGTTACGCGGACGTGGGATGCTTCGGGGCAAAAGGCTTTGAAACGCCCAATCTGGATCGGATGGCTGCCGAGGGTGTGCGCTTCACAGATTTCTACGTTGCTGCGGCTTCCTGCACGCCTTCACGCGCGGCGCTTATGACGGGCTGTTATCCGCAGCGCGTGGGCCTGCCGCACGTGATCGGCCCCAACGCCAAGATAGGCATCAATAGCGAGGAACAAACAATAGCTGAGATACTTAAGCCGCTCGGCTATGCTACCGCGTGCTACGGCAAGTGGCACCTCGGGCATCATCCGCAGTTTCTTCCCACGCGCCACGGATTCGATGACTACTTTGGCCTGCCGTACTCAAACGACATGTGGCCGCGCCACCCGGAGCAACCGCAAGCATATCCCGACCTGCCGCTTATGGAAGGCGAAAAAATCATCGACTACAACCCCGATCAGACGAAACTGACCACATGGTACACCGAGCGAGCCGTCAAGTTCATCGAAGAAAATAAAGACCAGCCCTTTTTTCTCTATGTGCCGCATTCGATGGTACATGTTCCGCTGCACGTCTCGGACAAGTTCAAGGGAAAGTCCAAGCAAGGGCTATACGGCGATGTCATCATGGAAATCGACTGGTCGGTAGGCCAGATTCTCTCGGCACTAAAGCGCCTGGATATCGATGGCCGGACGCTGGTAATATTCTGTTCGGACAATGGGCCGTGGCTAAGCTATGGGGACCATGCAGGCTCAGCCGGGCCACTTCGTGAAGGTAAGGGCACGACTTTCGACGGTGGCCAGCGAGAGCCGACGATTATGCGCTGGCCCGGCAAAATCCCGGCCGGCACACTATGCAGTGAGCCGGCTATGGCGATTGACATAATGCCCACGCTGGCCAGACTTGCCGGCGCGGAACTGCCCAACCGGCAGATTGACGGCAAAGATATCTGGCCGCTAATCTCGGGCAGGCCGGGTGCGAAAAGTCCTCACGAGGCGCTATTTTTCTACCAGGGCTGGGAGCTGGAGGCGGTTCGCTCCGGAAAGTGGAAACTTCATCTTCCGCACAGTTACCGCACCCTGGGCGGGCGAAAGGGCGGCACTGGCGGCCAGCCGGTCAAGTACGAACAAGCCAAGACCGACTTGGCGCTGTTTGACCTGCAAGAAGATTTAGGTGAGCAGCACGATGTTTCTGCGGCGCATCCTGATGTGGTGGCGCGGCTTCTGGCCCTTGCCGACCGAATGCGTGAAGACCTCGGCGATTCGGCCAAGAAGATGACAGGAAAGAACAGAAGGCCGCCAGGCCGTATGTAAACCACGGCAAGCCGCCGGCAAAACCTGCGACTAAATAGCCGATAGTCGCAGGCAGGTGGGATAGCAAGGGAACATCGTATCCCCCTGGTGAGGATAAGATTTATGACCGATAGACGCTATAGCCAACTCGAGAGGA
>CAZPJZ010000285.1:0-4246 GCA_964586995.1 uncultured Pirellulales bacterium
ACCCGATTTTCATTGGCAATCTGACTGATATCAAACGTCAGATTGGCTGAATCCCCAATATCAACGACAAATTGCTCAAGTCTATTCTGCAAATCCTGGAGCTCTTCACTCAATTGGGCTTTAGCCTCATCCTGTGCTGCTGTTACCGTCCTTTCATACGTCTGCTTGGCCTCAAGTAACTCTTTGGCAATCTGTTTTTTGCTCCTGCTTTGCGGCCCCAGTATGAACACGTACGCCAAGAGAAACAGAACGAAGCAGCCCGCCCACGTCAGGGCTACCACAGCAAGATGTTTTTTGCAGATCACTTTCATAATGGCTCCGCTACAACGGCGGTTTGAAGATACAATCTATCTCGTAGCAGACGGCTTCTTGATTTTCAAGCACGCCAGAGGTCTGAGAGACATTAATGCCCTGAAGCTGATCTTGTAGAAGCCTCGATTGAAGAAGGCGGTCCCGAAAATCTCTGACGGCGGCGTCACAGTTATATTGCGGGTTGCCCGCCACGCTTATCTTCAACGTTTTGACGGGGACACTAATATCAACGGTTTTCTTGGGGTCGTCTTTCTGGGGAACCTTCCTTTTTACGGATTGTTGTATCACCTCCAGCTTGGTCAGGACTACCGGGTCCGGCAGGTTCTCCACCACTGTTGCCAAAACAGGAGACCATTGCGCACGCCCGACGATGGAGGATTTGACCTCGGACAGGCAGTTCGTGTACAGAGTCCTCTGTCCTTTGAGTGATTCATATATCTTAACGGCGTCCGACAGTCTGTCTGTCTTTGTTTGGTAACCTGCGATTGCCTCCTTCTGTATCGAGATAACGGTTGCGTTGTGTAAGTAGCAACTGAACAGGACTACCGCGATACAAGCCGGTACGGCAAACGTTACAACCGCAAGAGCTATACCCCCCGGTCCGCTCTTTTTGGGAATGCCTTGTCCTCTTAGCAAATCTATGGTGAACATCTCAAACCGACCTCATCGCCAGGCCTGCTGCTACAGCCATGGCCGGACCGTTCTTCTGCAACAAATCCTTTTGCGCTGCATCTCGACAATGCCAGCCTCCACGACCGGACATTCTGTCAAACGGGTTCCAGACCACGGCTTTCACGGCAAGCCGTCTATTCAGTACTTCCACAAACTCTTTGACCAGAGCAAAGCCGCCGGAAAGATATATCCTCTCGGCAATACTCAGCTTTTCCTGGGCGGCGTAGAAACGCAGAGTCTCGTTGACGTCGACAATCAATCTGTCACACGCTTTTTCCAGATTACCTCGAAGGTCAAATTGGGCCGCCTGCTTCCCGGATAAAATAGCCGTGATAGTCTCTATTGGCTGACCCGTCTGAGCCGCCAGTTGCTTGGCAATGTAGTCACCGGCGCAGGCTATGTCCCGGATAAACGGCAATCCATTGTCGCCCATAGCCGCCAGGGTAGTATAGGAACGACCGACGTTCAAAACCGCCGCCGCACATCCCGGCTGTCGTTGCTCGTATTCGTTCAAGCAGTTCAAGAGAGCCAATCCGTCAACGTCCATCAAGACACAGTCAACAGAAGCCTTTTTTGCCAGTTGCACTTTCCTTTTTATCACCTTGTTTGTCGCCGCCACCAGCATACCGCGGATGCAGTTGTCGCTGTCCGACATCACTTGATAGTCGACGCTGCCGTGTGCTGCATCGAAGGGACAAACCTGTCCGGCCTCGAGCATCACCGCTCCTTCTATTTCACCCGGAGGCATGGAAGGAAACTTAAAATCCCGCACCGCCACGTCCGGGCCACACACGCTGCAAACCACCAATCCGGTCTGGACGCCTGCTGACTGAAGACACTGCCGTACCGCCGTAGCTACGTTCGCTTCGGCACTGCGTTTGCCATTCCCGTCCGGCTCGATCTCGACCATGCCGGCTGCCGTAACCACGTGACCGGCACTGCCTCGCCGTAACCGCACTGCCTTCACTGCGGACGAGCCGATGTCCAAACCAACAAATTCGTCTTGCCTAAGATGAAGCGATTGTTTCCAACTCAAGTCCGTTCTTCCTATAGCCTGGTACTGGGTCAATCAGTCACTTTTACCTACCGCCATTGTTCTCACGAGACATCCGCGCTTGGCATACGGCATTTATCGGCTTGAAAAGATTGGTATTTTACTTAGAAACCACAACATGCGGGTTTTTGCACACGGGCAGACTTAGTTCTGACAGATACGTCCTATAAATCGCGATTAGTCCATGGCGGACCGTTCTCGCACACCGCAGAATTTTTACGTGTGTCAGACTATCGTGTGGAATTTCGGACGTTTCTTTGGAAGTAGTCAGCACAAAGGCCTTCAACTACCTGACCTCTAATTGGCTGCTCGATAATCGTGCCAGCCGGCGGGTGCAGGAATGTATTTGCCCCGCAGCCACATGTCACCCGGAAGGACCCCTTCGAGTAATCTTGCATCCATGTAATAGTGCTTCAAGAACCCATCGCTGCCGATCAAACCCACCACTCCTCGAATGACTTCGGTGAGCGAGCCGCGAACGACCAAATCATCTTGCGGGCCGCTGGCTTCCTTCCTGCCGCCGTAGGAGCCTCGGCTGACGTTTTCAGCACCCCAACCTCCGCCGCCGACCGTGATGGCTGCCTCCACTACCATCGGGTCCGGTAGATGCCTTTGGTGGTAGTCCGGGTCACCGTGTTGTGCCGCAGGGTTATCTGCTCGGCCAACGGGTACATACTGAAAATTTTCCGGCTCTATGGGTGTGTCATCGACATAGCTGTAATCGGTCATGCCGGGATCAACAACTTTGATTATCCCCTGGGCGATTAGACCCAGGATGTTAGGATTATCCGCCGACGGCATTCCATCGGCGCCACGTGCTCCATCGAGGACTAAAGAGTCGGCGACCCAAATATTGCCGGTCGCCACCACGGTAATTTTCCCTTTGACGACCTGGTCTCCATCGTTCAAAGAGCTGTCACCACCGATGACCACATTGCCGTTGACAAATATCTGGCCTCCGGGCTCGGATTCCATGCCGCCAATCGACTGAGTGACGTAGGTCTGCTCAATAGGATAAACCGATCTTTGGGCGTCCTGGGGCATTACGTGATAGGCATAAATATGGTATCTTTCGTATTTGCTTGGTTCACTGGGCTTTACTCTAAAATCGTATGTCCTGCTATCGCTGGACTGTCTGAAACCTCGGACCGTGCAATCGCTGGTGACGCGGACTTTTCCCACCCCATCCTCGACAAAGAATTCAAGCTGAACGGCAGGCTGAGGGTTCGAGACCGACGCCCCTGCTGTCGGCGTGAACCGGAATTCCGCCTTAGTGCTTTGTTGAAAACGATCGACTTTAGCCTGGATAGAAGCCTGATCTGCTACCCTGGAGTCAGGCTGGTCAAAATAAATGCCCCCGTCGAACAGGTCCATAACGGACGCGTATTTATCGACTTCGCTCTTGGTATATCTTGATTCACCCATGGCCACTGCCTGCAAAAAGTGCGGAGCCCCGGTTATATAAATGTCTTTTTCGTCCGGACTATCGTTAAACTTGTTGATGTGCAGCGGCATATCAATTATTTCACCTTCGGCGAAGTAGACCGGGCTGGTTGTCGTTGGTCCGCTGGCGACTCTGCACATTCCCATGTCCCAGCCGCTTGCCGCCTGAACAACCAAAACATCGACCGTTCTGGTAAATCTTCCGCTGTAGCCGTTGGACACAACGGTGTAAACCGGGCGAGAGCCGATAAATGAATAAAGCCCGATCTGGTAATCACAGTAGCCGGTTGGAAAGTCTATTGTCCCGGCTGTTCCCTCGACGCTCTGTTGCAGCGCGCTTAACATATCCTTCTGCTGACCCATCCAGAAGATTGCCTTTTGATAACCGGCCTCGGCAGCGAGCATTGCCACAGCTTCGGTTTTAATCTGAACGGCGTGGAGCCTCGCCCCGTAGCCGATCATCAATAGACCTACTCCCAGAGCAGCCAGAATAACCAGCAAGATGACCACCAGCACCAATACTGAGCCCGGTCTTGTATATTTTATATTGGGTATTGAATATCCTGCATTAGGCATCTGTCCGCCCCGCTTGATCTGCTACCTTGGCCAGATATTTCGCATCAACGTAGCGGTTTTTACCGTAACGCTGTCGCCATCGGCAGGGTCGGTAAGTGTGGCATTTATCCTGACGCAGCCCTGGCCTATGCGACTAACGGTTGTATGGCTGAAAATGCCGGTGTTGGGATCGGCGGCAACATTCCCTGC
>CAZPJZ010000286.1:0-4221 GCA_964586995.1 uncultured Pirellulales bacterium
GGATTGCCATCAAACTTCTTAAAGAGTCCGTGTGCTTTCTGTTCCCGCGATAGCTCTGCCATAAACCAAATTCCACAACGTCAAACATTCACATACGCCCGGGCCAAAAACGGGGCGTGTACGGCCATAGTTCAAGAACAATTTGCGCTCATGCCTTTACAAGCTGCGTTTCGGACAAGCTCTGATACAGTTGGCAATTCTGAAGCAGCTCATCGTGCCGGCCCTGAGCGATAATTTGTCCCCCCGTCATGACCACTATTACATCCGCGCCAACTACGGTGCTGAACCTGTGGGCAATTATGAAGGTGGTTCTATCCTGCATGATCTCCTCGATAGCGTCCCTGATCTTGGCTTCGCTGTCGGCGTCCACCTGACTGGTTGCTTCATCGAAGATCAAGATTGGGGGGTTCTTGAGGATCGCTCGGGCGATGATAATTCTCTGCAACTGCCCGCCGCTGAGGCCCATGCCCTGCTCACCGATCACCGTGTCATACCCATCCGGCAGCAGACTAATGAATTCGTGCGCAAAGGCTCGCCTGGCCGCAGCAATGATCTGCTCTCTGGTGGCTCCATCCTTGCCGTATCCAATATTGGCTGCAATAGTATCGTTGAATGTCACCACGTTTTGTGTCACCATGCCGATCTGGGTCCGCAGGCTACTCAATGTGGCGCTGCGAATATCTATGCCGTCTATCAGAACTTGGCCGCTATCCGGGTCGTAAAATCTCGGTATTAGATTCGCCAGGGTGCTTTTACCCGAGCCGTTAGGTCCCACGATAGCCACGTTGTGGCCTGCCGGTACAACCAGATTGATTCCCCTTAGCGCCGGCTCACTGGCGCCGGGATAAGTAAATACCACCTCTTTGAATTCAATTCTCTTTTTCAGGCTCGGCAGCTCAATGGCGCCGGACTTTTCGTGTTCGCCCTGCGCATCTATCACGGCAAACACCCTCTCGGCGGCGGCGTTCGCCTCCTGTATTTTGTTCCATACGTCGGAGGTCTTTCGCACCGATTCGGCGGCCGCGCCCAGCAGAAGCAGCAGTCCCAGAAACTCACTGCCGTCCACCTGGCCTTGAGTGACCCAACTGGCCCCAACCACCAGTGCAGCCGAGCCGGCTATCATTCCCAGCATTTCCATTGCCGGCATAGTGGCAGCATCGACTTTGGAAATCTTCAGGGACTGCTTCAATAATCGCTTATTTATGGCTCCAAAGTTTCGCCTTTCGTACTCATAGCGATTATAGACCTTGACGACTCTAAGCCCGGCCATTGCTTCCTGGAGCTTCGCCAACATTTGTGACGCAGCCATCAGCGATTTTCTGGTAGCCCGTTTCATTTTTCTGCCGAAGACAATCACCAGCCACAGTACAAACGGTCCGCTGCATAAAAAAATGACCGTCAGTTGCCAGTTGATCCACATTGCTGCTGCCACGTTGAAAAGTGCGACCAATGGCTCGCGCAATGCCTTTCCCAGCATAATTTTGACAGCCTTTCCCATGACACTGGTGTCGCTGACGATCCTGCTGACCGTGTCGCTCGGTCGTTCATTCGCAAAATAGCCTACAGGCATCTCCAGAGCGTGGCTGAAGGCATCTTCCCTCAGATGATTCACTCCTATCTGCACAATCTTCTGTACAATATATTCCTGGTAGAATTTTGCCAGGCATCGAATTATCGTTACCAGCACCATCGCCAGGATGATATAAACTACCGTCTTGGTTGTGTTTTCCCTTGTTCGCTCTCGTGGCAGAATAGTCAGCCACCGTTCCAGGCGGTCCACGTAAAAGGGCTTTGGGCCGCTATTGAACGTCAATTCGGACACAGTGGGCTTTTCTGCCGCCAGCCGCCTTATCTGGATAGTAACGTCCGTGTTCGCTGGTGCGGTTGCCAGCTCTTCAAGCAGCCTGCTTCGCAGAATCTGCTGGTCATCTTCATCAGCGCGAAGTCGATTCACGCCAATAACGACGTCTAATTTCTGTAGCCCTGCTTTTTGCGCTGGACTGTCCTTCTTAATGCCCGTTACCACCAGAGCATGGGCGGCTTCTGACAGGCCGATACTGTCGGGCACAGAGAAGCTCATGCCGTACCGGGCTGAGGTGGTGTTTCTTTCCACCCACCCGTGGATGCCTTCCTCTCCCATCATGACTTTCAGCAGCGGTATGACCGTCATGAAACTCAGCGACAAGAGACAGCAGACGATTATCGCACTTACAACGACCGCAATTATGCGAGGCCATTGCGGCCAGACGTACCCAAACATCCGCTTAAAAGCGCTCATCAGATAAATTTCTCCGTATTCGGCGTCGGTCCACAAGCTTCAGGCTTATCTATATGCGCTGTACCGCGCGAACGGCCCAAGCACACTAACAGAATCAGGCGAGGCGGTCAAGTACAAAGCACAATCTGGCCGGACCACGTGACAATTTGGCACGGAATCTCTAATGCGGTTGACCACGGGCCCTATTTCTGCTAACCTGGCCGCTCTTTAAGGAAAATCCAAGTGAAAATCGACTGCTTAATTCTGGGCGCATTTCAGACGAACTGCTACATCCTGCGTGATAGCGCCACGGCCGCGGACTGCCTTGTTATCGACCCGGGACTGGAATCTGGACAGTTAATTGATTTTCTAAGCCGCCACAAACTGAATCCGGTCGCGGCGGTTCTGACGCACGGGCACGCAGACCACATTGCCGGTGTCGTCCTGCTGCGGGAAAGCTTTCCACAGATAAAGGTCTACGTCCACAAGCACGATGGCTTGATGCTTATTAAACCAACACACAACCTGTCGGCTTTTGCAGGCGCAATGATCAAAGTCGGCCAAGCAGATTTACTTTTACAAGATGGTGACATAATCCAGCAGGCCGGTCTGAAGCTGCAAGTACTTCACACCCCGGGTCATACACCGGGCGGCATCTGCCTGTATTGTCAGGATGAGGGAATTGTCTTCACGGATGATACACTTTTTGCCGATTCGGTTGGGCGAACAGACTTTCCGGGCGGCAGCATGTCGCAACTGATGGAAAGTATCAAGGAAAAGCTGTTGATTCTGCCTGACGAGACAGAAGTCTGTCCCGGCCACGGCCCCACCACCACCATCGGCCGGGAGAAAGCACACAACCCCTTCCTGAAATAACCGACCCATCACCCGGCACGGCGCATGACGGCTGCGGATATGACCGAGGGTGTAACCTTTCGCTTCAGCAGCGGGTATAAAAAGACAAAAGACCATCATATTCGATTCTGTTTTCTGGATGTGAGCTGTATAATACTTCTGGCGGAAAGGAGCGAAAGTTATGAGAAACTCACTGATCATCCTGGTGACGGCTGCATTGTCGGCAGCCCCGGCGATTGGTGGCCCAATTATGAAGAACCAGGTCAGCGCAGCGGCCAACTGGGTGGTTCACGCCGACTACGAACAGTTCAACAAATCGCGACTGGGCCAACTTGTCAGAGCGGAACTATTCAACCTGGGCATCGAAGAAAAACTCCAGGATTTTGCCAAGGTGTTTTCTTTTCATCCGCTCGATGACGTGCGCAACGTCACCCTTTACGGCCAGGGCCAGGACCGCCAGAGGGCAGTAGTCCTGATTGAAGGCAGGTTCGATAAGGAAAAACTTCTGGCACTTGTGCGAATGAATCCGGAACACCAGGAATCCGGGCATGCCAATATAGTCATACACAAATGGCGGCACGAAGAAAAAGTCCCAGGCAGCGAGGCAAAAGAGCAAATGATGTACGGATGCTTTTACCGTAACGATTTGATAATCATCAGTGCAGGCCTGCCGGCGGTAGAACACGCCATTGATGTCCTCAACGGCTCAGCGGCAAGTGCAGGCGGCGGGATAGTCGACTACGCCGCCCTGCGCAGTAACGGAGCCTTCTTCCAGATAGCGGCAAACGACTTGGGCCAGACAGCCGGCGAGCAGCCAAAGGCGGCTGTGCTCAAGCAAACTGATCAATTGGCTCTGGCAGTGGGCGAGGACGAAAAAAGTGTTTACATTGATGTGAATCTCAAGGCAGCCTCTCAAGAATCCGCCCAGTACATCAAGAAGATACTGGATGGTATCGTCGCCTTCCTGGCTCTGGCAGGTAAAGAACAGCCGGAGCTGGCAGTGCTGGTCAAGAAAGTAAATGTATCCTGTGTGCAGGACACAGTCCAGATCCATTTTGAGTCCCAGCCCGACCCGATCTTGCAGTTTCTAAAGGAGCAATGGGAACGAA
>CAZPJZ010000287.1:0-4205 GCA_964586995.1 uncultured Pirellulales bacterium
TAATGACTGCAAGAACCAAATCACTCTGGAATAGTGACGTAACTAATGTCCTGATATCCAATGGCGCCAGGTTTGGTGACGGAGACAAAACATGGCTATCTATCGCGCAAAAAATGGACATACCGGAAATCAACAAGTTGATCCCCACCAGCAACGACGAAAAGAACAGCCAACCGACAAAATCACTTCGCGACGCTGCGCGAAGCGGCGACTTCGCACAAGTCAAGAAGCTCATCACTCAAGGCGCTGAGATCAATGCGAGAGACAGGGTGGGCAACACTGCTCTACATAGCGCCGCTGAGAAGGGCCATACCGACGTCGTCAAATTCCTTATAGGCCGCGGCGGAGATGTTAAGGCCACAAATAGGGCTGGCCGGACTCCCCTGCATCTCGCAGCGGGCCAAGGCCATACCGATATAGCCAAGCTACTTATAGACCACAGCGCAGATGTCAACCGAAAGGATAGAATTCAGAGCACACCTTTACACGGCGCAGCCAGGTACGGTGACAAGAAGACCATCGAACTTTTACTCAGCAAAGGTGCTGATGTCGACGCTAAGGACTTTCGTGGCAGTACGCCTTTGCTTGTGGCTATTACCACCGCGGCGGCAGGTCGCAAAGAGGTGGTTGAACTTCTCGTTGCTAAAGGAGCTAAAGTTCCTGCTCTGCACCTTGCTGCTTACATGGGCTATATAGAGCAACTAAAAAAGTGTCTGGAAGATGGGATAGACATAAATTCACAAGAGGATTTTGGCTGTACAGCTTTGCATGCTGCCGCCAATGGAGGCAAGAAAGACATTGTGGAGTTCCTTATTAGTAAAGGTGCCCAGGTGGATGCACAAGACGGCCGTGGTCTTACGCCCCTGTACCATGCGGCAAGACACAACCACGAGGATATAATGGACCTGTTCCTGTCCAAGGGCGCCGATGTCAATGCGAAGGCGCACTATGGCTACACTGCCCTGTACTGGGCTATCTGGGAGGAAAATAAGAAGGCGGTCGCATTGCTGCTTAGCAAAGGCGCACAGGTCAACGTAAAGGCTGACGACGGTTACATGCCGTTGACCTATGCGATCTGGGAGGACGATAAAGACATCGTGGAACTGCTTATTACTAAAGGGGCAGATATGAATGCAGAGGACAAAGATGGCCATACTCCACTTTACTGGGCAACAATGCAGGGAAGTAAAAACATGGTCGAGCTGCTCACCGCTAAAGGTGCCACTGCCGTTGCCACTGTACATCTCGCTGCGGGCGCGGGAGATTTAGAAAAGGTCAAAGCATTTATTGAAAAAGGCACCGATGTCAACGAGAAGGATAAGTCCGGCCAGACGGCGCTGTTCTTGGCCGTTCTGGCAGACAATAACGATGTCGCCAAATTCCTTATCGCAAAAGGTGCCGATATCAACGCGAAAGACAATAACGGCTGGACGGCTCTGCACCAAGCGTGTGTGCGCGGCCGAAAGGATATGGCTGAATTGCTTATTGCCAAGGGCGCAGACGTCAATGCAAAAGCTCAGGCTGAGGTGACACCCCTGCACCTGTCATGCCAGCTCGGCGACACGGATTTGGCTGAACTGCTCATTGTCAAAGGCGCGGATGTCAATGCAAAGAATGAAGAGGGTCGGACAAATCTGGACGTGGCGGCTTTGAGTGGCGATAAGGATATGGCAGCATTTCTTATAGCCAAAGGTGCCGATATCAATACAAGGAATAGATGGGGCAATACGCCCTTGCACATCGCGGCCAAGCACGGCCACATGGATGTGGCCAAATTCCTGCTGTCCAAACGTGCTGATGTCAATGCACAGAATAACGGGGGCGGGACACCTTTACATGTTGCTGAGCGGGAAGGGCAAAGTGAAATTGCAGAATTATTGCGTAAGCACGGGGCGAAGGAATGATTTCGTCGCTCGTGGCTCGTATTTCGTATCTCGTGAAGCGTATCTCGTTACCAATTCACTAATCACTGCACGCTGAAGGTGGGTCGAGGTTGCAGTCCAGCCAGCTATCCAAGAATATAGCCAGGTCGAGCAGGTCCACCTTGCAGTCGCGGTTGAAGTCCATCGCCGGATGCTCCGGGCAGACTGCGGTGGCCAGCGCAAGGCCATGCCAGCCGCCGGCCGCGACGGCCACAAACTCCCTCCACGCCGGAACCTCACATTGGTACGTGTCACACCGTCCCCAGCCTGCCAGCCGGGTATCTTCGTTAAGAGCTACGCCAAAGTGAAGACCGGCGGAAATGGCGGTAAAGTCGCTGCCCGCTGGAACCGCAAGCTGGCCCCAGGAGTTGTCGCCCCAGGCCACGATGGAGCCATCGGCTTTGAGCGCCAGGCTAAAGTTCTCGCCGGCCGCGATGGCAACAAAGTCTCTGCCGGCGGGGACGTCGCACTGGCCGTGGCCCTTTGCGCCCCAGGCCGCCACCCAGCCATCCTTGTGCAGGGCAAGGCTGTGCTGGCCCCCTGCGGCAATGGCGACAAAATCGTAGCCCTTGGGCGGATCCGCCTGGCCCTTGTCGTTCAGGCCCCAGGCGGCGACGGAGCCATCCGCGCGAAGCGCGAGGCTGTGATTGCCGCCGCCCGATATGGCGACAAAATTGTTGCCGTCAGGGACTTTGCACTGGCCCTGCTCATTCCAGCCCCAGGCGGCCAGTGTGCCGTCGGAGCGAAGCGCCAGATTGTGGTGGCTGCCGGCGGCCACCGCTACGTAATTGTTGCCCGCCGGTGCGGTCGCCTGGCCGTAATAGTTCCAGCCCCACGCCACCAGTATGCCGCTTGACCGAAGGGCGACACTGTGCCGGTAGCCGGCCCCGATGCCGACGAAATTCCCGAGCTTCGGAAAATTGCACTGACCGTGCGCATTATCACCCCAGGCCACGATTCGCGCGGCAAAAGCCGGACTCAACGCCCAGCCACATACGACTAATAATATTGCTGCTACCCGAAGGGCCATGCTTGTACTTTTCATCGCTTTTCTCCTGTGAAAAAGGTCTCGACGCCGTTAGCGCGACCACTGCAAGCAGATTGTTCCCCGTAATTGGCACACAAGAAAAGAAAGGCATTCACACAATTGCCTCCTCCTTTCAATACTCCGGAATCAAAGGCTTCTGCAAAATCGCAGCCTTGGGCATACCTTGGCAAGAAAAAATCGTTTCTTGATTCTTTCTTGTCAAGCAGTAAGCTGCCCTCTGACACATAGCTAAACGATTATTTAAGAAAATCAAAAACCGGATTTCCTTAAATAATATACGTCTAAGGCTGCAATTTGCAGACCTCATTTCGGAAACACCCAATGGGCTTCAAACCATATTATACTATGTCTGCCCGATAATCAAGCAAAATTTGGAGGCGGACCGGCTTTGGCTCGAACCGGCTGGAAATCAGCGGGTACAATAATTGTTTAGCCGGGCCGGTGAACAAGCAGCCCCCTGCCGTAAGCGAATAAGCGCCGGCACAAATAGTGGCCGGCGGCTCGTGCTGATACTGCCGCCGACAAGGCGCCGAGCTTGACAATTTGCCGCGAAATCCTATAATAAAGTGTATAAGAGGCTGTCTTTGCGAACCTTAGGCTGGGCAGCTAAATAAGGCTGGGCCAGACGATAAGACCCACAGGCGCAACCGCACGAATGGAAAGACTTTGGAGTTAGTGGCAATTATGAACCCGGACCAACCCCTCGATACACACGTACAGTTCGACCACGAGCCGCAATTGCATAAGTACTTGAGGGCGGCGATCAAAACACAGGCAAACGACCTGCATCTGAAGGTCGGACAGCCCGCAAAACTGCGGCATCAGGGCCAGTTGAAGAACACCACCGGCGAAGCCATGACCCAAGAGAGGCTGGAAGAGATGATTTTCGAGATACTCAGCCCGGCCCAGAAGGAGTACTTCACCAAGCACGGGACGCTTGATTTTGCCCACGAAATCGGGGACGAGCATCGCTTCCGCATAAACGTCTTTCGCCAGCGGGGCATGATCAGTCTGGCGGCAAGGCGGGTCAGCGCATACGTTCCGTCTTTTGACACTCTGAACCTGCCGGCGATCCTGGAAAAGATAGCCGACACCCAGCAGGGTTTGGTGCTGGTCGTGGGGCCTACCGGCTGCGGAAAAACCACCACCATCGCCTCGATGATAGACTATATCAACCGCACGCGCTCGTGCCACATCATTACTGTCGAAGACCCCATCGAATATCTGTTCAAGGA
>CAZPJZ010000288.1:0-4203 GCA_964586995.1 uncultured Pirellulales bacterium
CCCTCGTTAAGAGGCTTACCTGCGCGTATGCCCGTAATCAAATCTGTATGTTCCTGGACATAAGGATTCGGATTTGGCCCATCGTATTTGTATGCCTTGGCTCCCTCGATGTGGCCGGTCGAGCTATCGGTGTATACGACGCCTTTTGTGCCGACTGTTCTTTCCGAGACCCTGTCGGTACAGCCATTTATCTGCCGGCACATGCTCGACACACGGACGCCGTTGGGATACTCGAACTCTACCGCGAAATGGTCGAAGATATTGCCCAGGGTGCGTACCTGACGACCGCCCATGCCCATACACTGAGTCGGGTGGGCACCTGTTGCCCAATTGACGATGTCGATGTTATGCACGTGCTGCTCGACGATGTGGTCGCCGGATAGCCAGGTGAACCAGGGCCAGTTGCGGCACTGCCACTGTATGTCGGACATGCCTGGGGCCCGCTCATACCATTTCCAGTAGCCTAACATATCGCCGCCATTCCAGTAAATCTGTGCCGCGACAATCTCTCCAATATCGCCATTTTTTAT
Source organism: uncultured Pirellulales bacterium (assembly GCA_964586995.1). Taxonomy (GTDB): domain Bacteria; phylum Planctomycetota; class Phycisphaerae; order Sedimentisphaerales; family Anaerobacaceae; genus JAFNGF01. Next base: position 531 of record CAZPJZ010000288.1, read on the forward strand.
CCGCTTCATAATTTCAATATAATGAGCCTGATGCCTCCGCTGAGTGCCGGCCACGATTGCCAGGCCTTTCTTTTCCGCCAGCTCGGACGAGGCAATAATTGAGCGAATGCCCACAGGGTCTACTCCCGCCGGTTTTTCCATAAATACGTGTTTGCCTGCTTCTATGGCGGCTTTTAGATGTGGGGGGCGAAAATGCGGCGGGCCAGCTATTATTACCAGGTTAATGTCACAGGCTATGACTTTCTGGTGACAGTCAAAACCAACAAAGCATCTATCCTTTGTGACCTTGAACTTATCGCCCAGCTTCTTTTTCAGTTCCTCGAATGAGCTATCCAGCCGGTCCTTGAAAAGGTCGCCCATCGCTACAATCTCGACGCCAGGCGCCGCATTGACGCAGTCTTGGGCCGCGCCCGTCCCGCGACCGCCGCAGCCGATCAGCCCCACGCGGATAGTATCCGAGCCGGCTGCGAAAATCTTGCTCGCCGGCGTCCCCAAAGCCGCCAGGGACACCGCTGCTGAGGTCCTAATAAAATCCCTGCGGGACAACTGCCCTGCTTCTGTAATTCTGTCTTTCATTGATAACCCTTTCACTCAGTGTAAAATCAAATATCAAAAATCAAACATCAAAATTAACGATCCGCCGGAGGCGGGTGACACCATTAGTTTTGCATTTTATGTTTTGATTTTTGATTTCTTCACCAAGCATATCTGCAATACCCCGCCCGGTCAAGCGCAATCATACAGGTCACTCGCCCTGCAAAATAACTTGGTCTGTGTAGTTATGGTATGGTTTTTTACCGTGTTTGAGTCGGTATATATCTTGCATGCGGCGCAGCGTGCAGGTCACGACCTCTGCCAGTTCCCGGTCGCTCATATTCTTTGCCTGCTCGGCGGTTATAGCTTGGCCGTAGCAAACTGTAACCGGAGCCGGTGAGAAGACCTTCTTGTGCCTTGGCCAGCATTCAAAGGCCCCGTCAATCAGCACCGGCACAATCGCCGCTTCCGCCCGCCTGCACAGAAGTCCGAAGCCGGGCTTGAACTGCCGGATTGTTCCATCGCTGGTGCGCGTCGCTTCGGGAAAAAGGCAAACACCTTTGCCCTCTTTCAGCTTGCCGATGACCGTCTTAATAGATGACACATCCGCTTTCTCCCGTTTTACCGGTATGGCATTTAAGGAATAGATTAGCCCTGCGAAAAATCTGTTGCCGAAAAGCGAGTCCCGGGCAAGAAAATGTAGACGTCTCTTCAAGGCCACGCCGCAAAACACCGGGTCGAGATAGCTTTGGTGATTGCTGGCTAATATGAAGCCTCCGCTGCAGGGGACGTTCTTGGTACCATAAGCTCGGAAATGAAAGAAGAAAATACAAAAGACCCGGCAGCCCCACCGCGCCAGCCAGTACCAAAGCGCCTTCAGTCCTTCTTTAAGCATTTTCCTTCCACGCAGCGCAACGCCTTCTCTACCACCTCGTCAATACTTAGACCGGTGGTGTCGATAATAATAGCGTCGCTGGCCGGCCTTAAAGGACCGACCGTTCTGTTCTGGTCGCTTCTGTCTCTTTGTTCTATAGCTGCTCGAATCTCTTCAAGGCTCTGCTCACAGCCTTTAGACCGCAGTTCCGCTTGTCTTCTTCTTGCCCTTTCGTCCAAATCGGCTGTCAGATAAAATTTTACGTCAGCATCGGGAAACACTACTGTCCCTTGGTCTCGGCCTTCCGTAACTATGCGCTTCTCTCGAGCTGCAAATTCCCGCTGCATCTGCACTAACTTAGCCCGCACCTTGGGGGCGTCGGCAACGTGCCGAGCCTGGGCAGTTGTCTGCGGCTGACGTATCTGTTCGGTCACATCCATCCCGTCAACCATCACCTGGATTTGGCCTTGCTTGGTGAGAAATTGAAACCTACTATTGTCCACGACCCGGAGCAGCTCATCTTGTCTATCCATATCAACGCCGGCACAGATGGCCGCAAACGTCACCGCCCTGTACATCGCACCGGTATCCAGAAAGCTGACGCCCAGTCTCTCGGCCAGCCGGCGAGCCACCGTGCTCTTGCCGCTGGCGGCAGGCCCGTCAATGGTGACAGTCAGACTTGTCATCTCTCACCCGGCGACTTGTAGCGCGTAAATGCCGACCATTCAGTCAATGCCGCTCAGCCGACCCCCTGCCTACTCGGTCACCTTGACCACTATAATGCTCGTATCATCGATCTGCCTCGCCAGCCCCACAAAACGTCTTCTGTATCTGAGGATATTCCTTATCATATGCTCAGCGGATCGGCCCGTCGATTCCTTTGCAACTTCAAGCATTTGTTCTCTGCCCCATAGCTCACCGTCGAAATTGATCCCATCGATTAGCCCGTCGGTGTAGAACAGCAGCCAATCGCCCGGTTTGAGGGCGACGGTTCCAATCTCGTACTCGGCCCGGGCATCTACGCCGAGCACAAGTCCCCCCACTTGCAGATCCGTGACCTGGCCGTCCCTGAGAAGCACCGCAGGCTCGTGGCCGCAGTTGCAGTAGACAATAGTTCTCTCTTTGGCGTCAATGGTCGCGTAAAACAGCGTGACGAACTCGCCGTCTCGGCATTCGTCACACGCCATTCTGTTAAAATCCGCAATCGCATTCTTCGTGCGTACGGCCGTCCTCAGGCCGCTGTTCCTGTCATCTTCCACATAATCTCGGTCCTGCAATACCTGCCGAAATCCATCCGTGTAAGCATGCACCGCCCCTCGAAACCAGCTCATCATCAGGGCCGCCGGAATTCCTTTGCCTATTACATCAGCTATCGTAAGTGCTACCCTGCTCTCATTTATCCGGAAAAACTCGTAGAAATCCCCTCCCACGTCAAAGCAGGGAACATAGGTAGCCGCAATATCTAATCCCGCTATCTGCGGGACCTTCTCGGGGATCATCCTTCGCTGCACTACCCCCGCCAGTCTCATTTGCTCGGTGATGCGCGCCCCTTCAATGGCCGCAGCGTAGAGCTTGGCGTTGGTAATGGCGACGGCACATTGAGAGGCTACAGCCCTGGCTAATTGGATGTCGTCCTCATCGAACTGCTTAGGCCTGGGACTATACAGCCGAAGCACGCCGATTGGCTTATTCCTGAAGACCATTGCCACGGTAAGCTGGCTGACCAGACCCTCTTGAATGGTTGCCTCTTTGTATTTGACCCGGCCATCGACCCGCATATCATCCAGCACCACCGCTTCGCCGGCAAAGGCAGCTTTAACCACGACATCGTCTTTGGTTACCGGCCCTTTATTGCGATACTCTTCGCTGAGCCCGTATGTGCTCCGCATCATCAAGTCGTCGGTCTCTTCATCCAACAGCCGAATCGAGCAGGCCTTGACGCCCACAATCTTCACCGCCGCTTCAGCGAGCTTATCCAGCACCTCCTGAAGCGAGAACTTGCCCGCCACCAGCGTGGTAAGCTGATAAATCTGCTCGTCCCTTTCTATTTGTCGCTTAGTCTTTCGGGGCATAACACACTACCACTGAAAACCGACCGGATTATACTTGACTTGAAGCTGCCGGTGAACCTAAATCTCTTTACTACTGGCAGTCGCCAGCGGTTGTTCGGTTGCGCGGGCAATTAAAAATGAGCCAGATTGCCAAACATGTAATTTTTCGCGGCCACGTTCAAGGCGTGGGCTTTCGCTTCACCGCTCACCATAT
>CAZPJZ010000289.1:0-4203 GCA_964586995.1 uncultured Pirellulales bacterium
GCACTCTATGACATTATGATACAGTATTCTACCAGATTCGCCTGTCAGCAGAAAGGTCATTTATCGTGCTGCCGCTGACAGCGTTTTCTTAGGAGGCCAACAATGAGAGCTTCAATGGCCGTTCTGGCAGTCCTTATCACCCAGACAGCGCAGGTCTATGTACAGCAGGTCCCGGTGGTGCTCGAGAACTCGCACGTGCGATACTCTATATCATCGCAGGCAAAAAATCTCGGATTCATTGACTTGGCATCCGGGATTGACTACCTCAATCACGATGCATCCTCCGTTTGCGCACTTGTGCGACGCAACGGCAGGGAGTATCCCGCGACTTCAGCCTCGTATGCGGACGGACGTCTGGTCATCGGGTTCGCAGAGGCGAATGCCGAGGCAGTTATTCGCGTCGAGCCGCGGACTTCATACATCCGCCTCACTGTAGACAGGGTGACCGGAGACCCGATCGATTCTCTTTTGTTCCTGAATATCCCCCTGACTTTGAAAGGCCGGCCTTGCGAGCCGTTCGGCGCCTGTGCGCTGTCTTTGAATCTCATAACCCGCGTGGGCCAACTGCCCGCGCTCCAGACGAGCCTTCAGGCATCATGTTACAAAAAGTTCGGCATCGAGGGGGCGAAGGTTGCAATCGTCGGAGCACCAATGCACAAGATGCTGGCCGCGCTGAAGGAGGTGCTCACCGAGGCAAACGAGATGCCGCACTGCACGGTTGCCGGACCGTGGGCGCGTGATGTTCCATTTAATCGTGGCTCGTATCTGTTTAACTTTGGCTCGCTGACCGAATCGACCGTCGACGACTGGATTGAAATGGCAAAGAGCGTTGGGGCCACGCAGATTGACAATCACGGGGGCAGCTCTGCGTTTTTTCGATTCGGCGATTTCACCCTGAATCCCGAGAAATGGCCCGAAGGATGGGACAGCTACCGCGGCATCGTGAAGCGCTTTCACGATGCTGGAATCGGGTCCATCTTCCACACGTATGCGTTCTTTATCGACAAACAATCGAAGTATGTCACTCCGATTCCGGACAAACGGCTTGACGCCTTTAGGACTTTTACTCTGGCTGAAGCCATCGATTCCGATGCCGCGGAGATCACGGTTGACGAGTCCACGCAAGGCATGAGCACTGTTACCGGGTTCTTCGAGCACAACAGTGTCATACTTCATATCGGTGATGAACTCGTTACCTTCGGGGTTGTTAGTCAGGAACCTCCGTGGCGCTTCACGAAGGTCCGGCGCGGCGCATTTGGAACAAAGGCGGCTGCCCATGAAAAGGGGGCAAAGGTCCGCCATCTCAAAGAGTGCTTCGGCCTTCTCGTGCCGAACGTGGAGTCCTCTCTCTTCGAAGAGATTGCCAGAAATCACGCCGAGATCGTAAATTCGTGTGACTTCGACGGCATCTATCTCGATGCTATCGACGGCAGCAGTATTCTGCGCGGGCCGGATGACTGCTGGTACTGGGCGGACAAATTCGTCTTTGAAATCCAGAAGCATCTCAAGAAACCGGTGGGTATGGAGATGAGTGCCATGTGGCACCATTTCTGGCAGTTCCGTACCCGCTGGCAGGCGTGGGACTACCCGCAACGCGGGCATAAACGCTTCATCGACATACACGCCGCCTCTGTGAACGGCGGACTCTTGTTGCCGCTGCATCTTGGGTGGTGGAATTTCCAGCACTTCAATCCACCGCAGGTCGAACCCACCTATCCCGATGTGATCGAGTATCTCGGTGCCAAGCTAATCGGCTGGGATGCGGGCATTTCTCTTACCGGTGCGATAGACCGTAAGCGTCTTGATGAGGTTCCCCTTTTTCGGCGTGCGGTGGACGTCCTGCGCAGTTGTGAGCAGCTTCGTCAAGGCAATGCTTTCGATGAGGCAGTCAAAGCGGAATTGCGCGAGCCTGGAAAAGAGTTCTCGCTCTTTCGCGATGATAGTGGAAAGTGGCGATTCCGCCCGGCTCATTACGACCCGCATACGGCCTCATGCTCGGAGCCCTGGAGCCTTTCATGGACGGCAGTAAACCCCTTCAGTGAGCAACCTGTGAAGTTTCGTCTTGAAGCCCTAATGTCCACAGGTTCATACGATGACGCGGGCAACATAGTCTTGGCCGACCTTTCAGATCCGAGTCAGTTTGCCGGGCCGCCGCGTACGGCCAACGGAGTAGCAGCGGCACTGGCCAAGACACCAAATGGGAATGAGCAGGCGGGCATATTCACCGCAACAAATTCCGGCGGGGTTGCCCGCAACGCCGCGTGGGCCAGGCTTGACCGCACGTTCGAGCCCTGCCTGAATCTGAAGGGCCATCAGGCCATAGGCATCTGGATTGAGGGCGATGGCCAGGGGCAGATCATAGCTATCCGGCTTGAGAGTCCCCGCCACATCTCGTATGGTGCGGTTGCGGATCGTTACATCGATGTCGACTTCACCGGTCGGCGACTGTTTACGTTCGTCGAAACAGAATCAGCCCGATGGAGCGACTACGTCTGGAACGACGGCAAGTGGCTCTACAACGTTTATCGCGAGACGATCAACTTCGGCACGGTGGAATCCCTCGGCATCTGGTACAACAATCTGCCGAAGGGCCAAAAGGCCGAGTGTGCCATAGGCCCGGTCAAAGCACTGCCGATGGTCGCCTGCACGGTGAAGAATCCCACAATAACAGTCAACGGCCAGATAATAACCTTGCCGGTGGAAATGCGGTCGGGTAGTTTCCTGGAATTCGATCCGGGCAATGACTGCGTGCTATACGGCCAAAAGGGTGAGGCGATCACCAAAGTGACGCCAGATGGTTCTACCGCTGTGCTCTCGGCTGGCCAGAATCAGATCCGTTTCTCGTGCGACGCAGTCGATGGCTCCGCCCCGCGCGTGAAACTCACAATAGTCTCGCACGGCAATCCTCTCTGACCTGCAATAACCCCAGGACATCGGTCCCTGTTAACTTTTTAAAGTCCCTCGGCTGGAACTTTAGAAGGTTAGGGACTACGGATTTGCCTGCCCAGGGCTGGGCGTGGAGGCCTGCCAGTTGCCGGGGTCGTTGCCGTAGAGGTGGGGGTACTTGCGGCTAAGTGATTTTCCTAAGCCGTCCGCATCCGCAGGCCACGGGTCCACCGCTCCTGAGTCGTTATCCGGATGGTTTCCGTCACTGTACGCCACGCGGTCCACCCGGATCCAGTGCCGTACACCCTGCAAGTCCACGTCCCCAGGCTTACTAATCTGTATCTTCTCGCCCGCATTATCAAGGCGGCCAGAACCCCACTGAAAAACCTTGACGCCCTGCGGCACGGTATACTTGCTGGCAAAGAGCGTCAGGTCCTTCACCAGCAGTAAATACTCGCTGGCTTGCAGCGTAACAGGCGAATCCCCCGGGAACCTGAAATCTATGCCAGGATTATCGGGGTCGTCCGTAAATCGCCAGGGCTGCCCGACCGTATAATCGTATAAACTGACGGCACTATTACTGATATTGAGCAATTCCACGTACTCGGCGTCGTCCACGCCGTCCGGATGATACATTATCTCGTTTATCACAATCGGGCCTACAACCGGGTAAGCATTGGCGGCATTTGGGGTAGGCTCAGACAAGGCTACGAAGTTATATGCCCCGGTGCTCTTTTTGTACCTGCCCATCGAGACGCCGGTTTCCGAGGCGTCAAACTTCTCCTGCTCGCTATAGCCGGTAAGCGTCCCTGCACTTGTACCGGAATGCAAATACAACGTCTCACCGTTCTCGCTCAATGCAAATGGCACCTTGCAGCCTGGGTCATTAAGATTATTAAAGTGCTCATGCTCATAGAAAACTATATACCCGTAGGCTGCAATGCTCGTGCCTTCCTCTATCTGGTACTTGGTAAGGTTGCCGCCGTCATCGCTTAAAAACCAATTGCCTATGTTAATAGGCGTATCGGTGGTATTGTGCAGCTCTATCCAGTCCGCTCCTGCTGCGTGCGAATGCGCAAGTATCTCGTTTACAACGACATTACCGAGCTCAGGCACCTCCCCCGTGTCATCATAGCCGGGCGAGCCGCCGATACTCGCACTTGGCCGCCAGACGCTCTTGTCACCGAGAGCGTTCGGTTCGGCGGCAATGTTTGCGGGGTCTTTAACGGTCAGTGAAAATCCAGTACCGTCGGTTATGTCATACCAGCCATCGGAGTACTTGAAATCGTGTATGAGTTTGCCCGCTGCATCCTGGAG
>CAZPJZ010000290.1:0-4179 GCA_964586995.1 uncultured Pirellulales bacterium
CATGCCGCGACAACCTGCGGTCTTGCTTTTGTCGACGAGCGACTGTGAAATCCACTGCTTGGATGTGTACAGGACATTATTCTTGACCGGTTCTCGCTTGACAATCTGAGCCGAAGGTCATATAGATGCTCGAAATTTCTACTGTTGGCTCGGTGGATTTGTGTATTCGAGCATTGTTTTGTCCATTCTGTCAGTGTAAGGAGACCATGTACTATGGCAAATAAAACGGCAGCTAAAACGTCTGCAAAAGTGATGAGCAAGAGCGAGGTCGTGTCAGGGATTGCCGATGCGACTGGGCTAACAAAGAAGCAGGTCAGTTCAGTGTTTGAGGCGATGGCTGGTCAGATCAAAAAGAGTCTTGGTCGCAGTGGCCCTGGTGCCTATGTTGTCCCCGGCCTGATGAAGCTCGTCGTGGTGCGAAAACCTGCCACCAGCGCCCGCAAGGGTATCAATCCCTTCACTGGCGAAGAGACCATGTTCAAGGCCAAGCCGGCGCGGAATGTAGTGAAGATTCGGCCGCTGAAGAACCTCAAAGACATGGTCTGATCTTGAAAAGGCCCCTGCTGAATTCCGCGGGGCCGCATCGCGCGATCTGTCGTAGCGCTATCTGCGGCTGCGGAGGTGTTCTGGCCTGAGGGCAGTTCCGAACATCATGAAACGAGCCTGCTAAAGATCGGGGCTTGAACCTTTGCTGAAGGTGGAGTTGCGTAATATAGTGGTTTGACAGCGCAGCTATACCATCGCTGGTCGAACAGTCTCAGACACCCGTGACAATTGCACAAGGCAAACACAAGTGATGTAACATATTCTATCCGTTTCAGACTCTCAATGGCTTCGCTGAGCTGCTGGACCACCGGATTTTTGTCTCCATGAAGCTCCCGAAAGATGGATAACGTTATGGCTAAGAGGCTGATAAAGGAGCGCAGCGGCTTCGCCAGTCGTTCTTCAGCCGAATTCGCAGGGGATTCTTATGAGACTTGGGGCACTACCGAGGATTGAATTCAGTGCTTTTTTGCTTATGGTTTTGTTGGCCTGCACGACATCCTGTTCGCCTGAGAGGATGAAGCAAGCCGAAAAGACAAACATCTGCCCCGGCACAGCTCGGGAAAATGTGACGCATAAGAGGAATCGCTGACGCAATGGTCAAATCCGGCTTGCGCGATGCAGGCTACACATACTTGGTCCTCGATGACGGCTGGATGGCCGACAAGCGTAACGGCGAAGGCAAGCTGGTGGCCGCGCCCAATAAGTTCCCCAGCGGAATGAAGGCTCTGAGTGATTATGTTCACAGCAAGGGATTGAAGCTCGGTCTCTATCAGGATCGTGGTCATTCGACGTGCATGAAATTGCCGGGATCCTCATCGCAAAGGAGCCTATCCAGGTCAACCAGGACCCCAGAGGCATCCAGGGGTATAAGGTCTATGACGACGGGGACCACGAAATATATAACAAGCCCCTATCTGATGGCAGGACGGCGGTCTTGCTGCTCAATATGTGCAAAGATGTTGTACCAATCTGTGGTCAGGCGAAGCTTGAACATGGCTCTTGTGCTGTTTTGCAGTTGCGTCGTCTTTGCTGAGTCTAACGGTGAGGTTCAGAAGACGGGACTTTCAATAACTGCCTTGCGCTGCGAGTACCTGGAGAATCCGTTAGGCATCGAAACCGCCATGCCTTGTTTAAGCTGGGTCATGGAATCGCAAGGCCGGGGACAAAGACAATCTGCCTATCGAATCCTGGTGGCCACCAGTCTCAAAGACCTCCAAGCAGATAACGGGAATCTCTGGGACAGCGGCAAGATTTATTCCGATCGCAGCGTTCAGGTCGCCTATCAGGGTAAGCCTCTGCAATCGGGGCAAAGATGCCATTGGAAAATAAGAGTATGGGATAAAGACGGCCTGCCGTCAAAGTGGAGCGAACCCGCCCGATGGGAAATGGCACTGCTCACCCAGAAGGACTGGCGAGGCCAATGGATCAGCGACGGCCGGGAAAATCCTGACCAAGATGAGGATTTCTATAAGGATGACCCCGCCCCGTTGTTTCGCAAGGTCTTCACCCTGGACAAGAAAGTACGTTGTGCCCGGCTGTATATAAGCGGCCTGGGGTACTATTCGGCAAGCCTCAATGGCAGACCGGTGGGAGATCATCAATTGGATCCCGCCTGGACTGTGTATGCCAAGCGTGTCTTCTACAGTACCTATGATGTGACCGATCAATTAGTCCCGGCAGGTAACTGCCTGGGCGTGACGCTGGGCAACGGCTGGTACAACCCGTTGCCATTGCGCATGTGGGGCCGTCTGAATCTTCGTGAGCACCTGACCGTCGGACGCCCCCGCTTCATTGCCCAGCTCAATATCAACTTTGAAGACGGCTCAAGCACGGCGGTCGTAACCGATTCGAGCTGGAAGGTTAAAGAAGGCCCGATCATGCACAATAGCATCTATCTTGGCGAGAAATATGACGCGCGAAGGGAAATCCCCCGCTGGGATCAACACGAGCTCGATGACTCGACCTGGGCACGGGTCGCGGTTACGCAAGCGCCGGCAGGAACGCTACAGGCTCAACCTCTGCCCCCTATCAGGGTCACAGCTACTCTCAAACCGGTCCGAGTTAGCGAGCCTAACGAAGGGGTGTTTATCTTCGACATGGGACAGAATTTTACCGGCTGGGTTCGGCTGGCCTTGAACGTGCCGAGAGATACAACCATCGCGCTGCGCTATGGAGAGCTGCTGCACAAGGATGGCACTCTCAATCCTATGACCAGTGTCTGTGGCCAGATTAAAGGCAAACGAAAGACCAAGGACGGCCAGACAATCAACGTCGGTGGGCCTGGTGCGCCTGAAATTGCCTGGCAGACGGACACCTACATTGCCAAAGGCGGCGGCCCAGAGTTTTACACACCACGATTCACGTTTCATGCGTTTCGCTATGTCGAGATGACGGGTTTACCCGGACGACCAACGCCGGATATTGTGCAAGGTTTGCGCTTGAACACCGATGTTGAGCAAGTCGGCAGTTTCTCTTGCTCGAATGAGCTGCTTAACCAAATCCAGCAGATGTGCAAGCACACCTTTCTGAGTAATATCATGAGCGTTCAGTCCGACTGCCCGCACCGCGAGCGGTTTGGGTATGGCGGCGATCTGGTCACGACATGTGAAGCGTTCATGTTGAATTTCGATATGGCCAACTTCTACAGCAAAGCCGTGTGGGATTGGCACGATAGCGCGAGGGATGACGGCATGTTGACCGATACGGCTCCTTTTGTCGGAATCCAGTATTGTGGCGTCGGCTGGGCCATGGCGCATCCACTGACGCAGTTGCAGCTATATCGGTACTACGGGGACCAACGCATTGTAGAACAGCAATACGCAACGTCCAAACGCTGGTTCGACCTTGTGACCTCGAAGGCCGAAGATCACATTATCAAGGCCGGACTGAGCGACCATGAAGCACTGGAGACGGCGCCTGCTCCTCAGATGGTCACACCGTTGTACTGCGAGTCTGCGCGCATGCTGTCTCGCTTAGCACGTATTCTCGGAAAGGAGAAAGAAGCGGACGAATACGCTCGGTTGGGCGAGAATATCCGGAGAGCGTATGTCGAAAAGTTCGTTGCCCCGGGAACCGGTGTGGTGGCCTCGGGGATCCAGAGTGCGCAGGCCTTCGCCCTGTTCCTGAATATGCTACCGGTGGAGGAACGCCCGGCGGCCCTTGCACACCTGGTGAAAGATATCACCGACAAACACGACGGCCATCTTACGACGGGCATCTTCGGCACCAGGTATATGCTGGACGTGTTAAGCCGAGAAGGACGCGCGGAGGTCGTCAACAACATGGTCAATCTCCGGGACTTTCCCGGTTGGGGATATATGCTGGAGCGAGGCGCCACCACGTTGTGGGAACACTGGGAATTCAGCGATAACACGTTCAGCCACAGCCATCCGATGTTCGGATCCGTCAGCCAGTGGTTTTATAACTGGCTGGGCGGCATTGAACCTGCCGTCGATGCCGTCGGGTTCGATAAATTCACGTTTCAGCCGCAGTTCCTTGAGGGCCTGGACTGGGTGTGTTGCACCTATCGATCCATCCGCGGCCCGATCACCTGCGATTGGAAACGTCAAGGCAACCGTGTGGCCATGGAACTCCAGGTTCCAGTCAATACCACCGCAACACTCGTACTGCCGA
>CAZPJZ010000291.1:0-4174 GCA_964586995.1 uncultured Pirellulales bacterium
GTTAGCGATCTGAGGATAACTCTCTGTTCAATCGCCGCTGGAGGTCTTTGAGGCGATTTGATTCGTCGAAGCCCAACAGGATAATTGGAAAGGCGGTTTTGTTGTGCATCAAAGGTTCATCCATATCCACCCACTTTCGGCAGTACTGCCCGTCCGGCGTTCCGGGAATAGGTGAAAAATCAGCCAACATGCCGCGAATGCGCAAGCTGTGGACAAAACGCATCGAGGCTTCGAGCTCGGCTGTGTCGCCGTGCGGATGGGCGAGCATTTGATACGCTGTGACATCTGAGGCCCGTGCTCCGGCGGAGATAAGATATTTTACTGCCCGTTCAAGCTCTTCGCAAAAGACCTTAGAGCCGGTCCGCTTTTGCCACTCAAGGGAGCAGCTTTCAAAGCCGAGATAGAACGTTTTGAAGCCGGCCCGCACCATGAGTTCGGCTAAGTCTTGTGTGAGAAAACGCGCGTTCAGCGCGTTAGGGCTGTGCAGATTGACTTTTATGCCCCGTTGCATCAGCTCATTCAAGAACGGCACCAAAACCTCTTCAGGCTCAAACAGCAGGGCGTCATCATAAAAGGCGATATCTTGGACGCCGCGTTCTGCCAGCAGCGCTAACTCATACAAAGACCGTTCCAATAAGCGGGGCTTGAACTTGCCATAAACCTGCGGCACAGAGCAATAGGTGCATGCAAAGGGACATCCGTCGGTGAGCTTCAGAACGCCCACGTTCAGCCTCTCGTAAGATTCCCACAATGCAGGTTGTGCAAGGTCAGGCTCACTTTGCAAGTATTTCCAAAGTGGCTCGAGATTTGTGCCCTGCACCAGGAAATCAGCCCCCAACTTTTCTGCGTGACTGCCGCAAAGTGTCACGTAATTACCGCCGAGCACGACCTTGGTTTGGGGTGATATTTGGCGGATATCCTCCACGACTTCCCGAACGCCCGGGTACCAGTAGGTCATGGTGGTCTGAACAAGTGCAAAGTCGAAAAGTTTCTGCCGTGCAATAAAATCATGAAACAGATTTCGAGGCAGACCGAACCGTCGGAAATAGCGCGGGATTTGCTCCAGGCAGAGTGGATTAGGAATTCTGTGCTCGTAGAATCGGCCTCGGCCCCAACGGTCTGATGCAAGGGCCTTCTGCGTTGCCATAAACGGATGGAGCCGGTCGAGATAGTCGAAGAGCTTAAGATCCGCCTGGCCTCGCAAATATCCTGCGACGCTCAGCAGGCCATAGGGCTTGAGCCAGAAGTCATAAGCGGCAAAGTCATAGACCGGCGGATTTACCAGCAGGATCTTCGGCGCCATAATCATTCTATCGGAGCGCTATTTGCCGACAGCAGAGATTGAAATTTTTCAATTGTCGATTTTCAATTTAGCCTTCCTCGACCACCTTGAATCCCATTAGGACTCCCAGGTTCTTGATGCTCTGCATGTGGTCGCCGAAAAAGACCGCGCGGTGCAGCAGCGCCATCACTCCGCCTTTGAGCACGTCGCAGCCCCAGTCGAGAAACATCTTCTGGGCGTCGGCCACCTCCGTCCAGAATTGAGTGCGGCAGCCGAGCTCATCGTGCGTGATCTTGAAGATTTTGCCGGTAGAAATCAGCATCGTATCGAGGTTGATGAATTTGGCGCAGGTGACAACCTGTCCGATGGGCATCTCCACGTCGAGTGACACCCCTCTTTCACTGTCACTTTGCGTCCGGATGGTAAAAGGCAGCCGTCTGCTGGCCGGCCCCGCCATCTTCGTGGCGCACGTGCAGTGGAAATGGATCAGGGCATTCTGGGACGTATCTATGACGGGGTCACTGACGAAGCCGGGCACGCCGAATGCGTAGCCGAACATCAGCATCGTCAGCGTCGAGTCCATGTCACCCTCACAGACCCCGACCAGGCCCTCGTCGTTCAGTTTGCTGTACGTCAGGCAGCCTTTGGCCGGCTCGCCCATGCAGTGTGAGCTGGTTGTGGCCCGGGCGCCTTCTTTGATCATCATCTGCTTCATCGCCAGGTACATGCGTGCCGAGTTGATAATCTCTTCTCTGCTGGGCTCGCGGATCTCCTTGGCCTTACTAATCCAGTATTGCTGGGCTTCGGCCTCGGCGGCTTTCAAATCGACGGCTTTGTGGGCCTCGATGACCTGCTCGTTATTTACCGGCATGATTTCTGTGCCGAGGCGCTGCTTGACCTGCTCGGCGGAGCAGGCGGCGGCTGTTCCCTGGGGCGCGCCCACGAGAATGATCCGTGTCTGTCTCATCTTTGCCGGCACACGCATCAGGGCAACAACCTGGTCAAGCTCGCCCCAGTTGCTGGTGGGCAGCAGCACGACTTTCTTTCCGGCCTTTTGCCACCGAGGAAAATACATCCAGCCGTGTCCGCTGAATGGCTGCGAGAACACCGCAGTGGGCAGGCCCACATCAATGAGGCGGCCCATTGCCTGTTCCGGCGCATCCCCGCCGTGTCCTTGAAGGTGGAATAGCAGCACGCCGTCGGCATTGCTCAGTTTGGCGACAGCCGCGTTCACATCAGCCGGAGGGACGACCTCGCCGCCGACAAACTTCACGTCGCCAAGTCTGCCCTCCAGCTTGGCAAGGTATTGCTCGAACTTGGCAATCTCGCCGGTCGGCCTGGATAAGTAGATTCCTCCGGTCCTGCCGATATAAACCTTGTGGATTTTCACGGGCGGCATCTTCGGCGGCCACTCTGGCTGCTCACCGGCCATGGCCAGCGGCCCGGCCCAGCGCGTACCCAGCAGCGCAGCTCCTACTCCCGCCGAGCTTGCTCCCAAGAACTGTCGTCGATTTAGCAGGCTACTCATAATACGGCTCCTTACTTAGTTTCTTAGCAGTAACATCTGGTTCTGGCTCGTCCGGGTCAGGGGGCAATGTGCCTTTTCATCGCTTATCATGTCTTGACCTCATGTGGACCCTGCTCCAGGGCTGGGCCGAGCACAAGTCCCCAGCGAAAAAGCCGTTGCATAGTCGCTCGTATCGTAAGTGCAGTGTTCGGGTTTGTCAACAATGATTTGACGGTGTGGCGGGACGGCTAATCGGCAGTCCGGCATTTTCTGCGTGCAAATTAGGCCATTATGTGCTATAATACAATCGGTCTAAGAAGGGCCAGATGATAAGAACAAGCGCACGCAGGTGGATTCGGGCGTGGCTGCAAGGGGTAGTTTTTGCACCAGGCGCTAAGCGTTTGCTATGAAGGAACGCAGCCGTTGTATGAGGGTTGAACCAGTGACTAAGAGGTTCTTTGCCGGAGTCTGTGTCGCCGTATTCTGCCTGAATGTGGGGCTGTGTGCCGCACGCGCGCAGCACCGTCACCGGGACGGCGGCATCCGACTGTCAAGCGGATTGAAGATTGTCTCCATTAGCCCCGGAACGGAACGTCTCAGCGGCGACGCCGCAGCCATCGCACTGGTCGGCGAGCTGCCGGGCTATCCACGACCGCCGCTTGCGGGATTCTCACCGCTGGTAGCCATCACCACCTCTGACCGAAGGAGCGCGGATGACTTCGACTGGGAGCACCGGATGGAGAGCTCATACGTGGGCAGAGCTCTCAATGCCCCTGCCGAGGACAATTACGTGATCGGCTTAGTCGATACCGGCTCGGCGGTAGATCTGGTCGCCGGCGACAGCGCGGAAATCCTTGGACTGAGCGGGCTGTATCTGACCGATAGTGAGGCTCCGATAGGAGGTATCGGTGGACAGATAACCGCTCTGGTGACGCAGCCCATCGCGTTCTTTGCGGCCAGCCTTGGCGCAATTCAGCCGGACGGACGGCTGGATCTAAGCAAGATGACCGGGCACAGCAACGTCTGTGCAGTCGTAGCGCCCCCCATCATTTGTGACGACCAGGAGATTACTGCGGTACTGGGCAATCCACTGCTGGCATTCAAAAGCACCGAATTTCGTGTCGACCGGCCCCGGAAGGCCGTCGTTGCCGGCAGAGTGTACATCAGTCCGGACATTGTGATACGTAGCTCCTATACGCCGTCAACGAAGGACTACCCGCGTAGAATCCCCATCGAGCTGGGAGGGCTTTCGCCTGTAACGACGGCCAGTTATTACGCCATGTTTGACCCGTTCGACCCGTGGCTGGAGTTGGTGCCGACTGCTCCGACTGCCCTATCCATGTTTGCACTGGGAATCCCGACCGGCGGAGCATTCTTCACGGAGA
>CAZPJZ010000292.1:0-1313 GCA_964586995.1 uncultured Pirellulales bacterium
TGCAGCAAGCTCGACCAGTGGGAGATCGTCTTCTCGCACATGGATAAGCTCGGCCTGATGCTCCACATCATTACGCAGGAGCAGGAAAATGACCAGGGCATGGACGGCGGCGAACTCGGCCCACAGCGTAAGCTCTATTACCGTGAGTTGATCGCCCGCTTTGCTCACCACCTGGCGCTGGTCTGGAACCTCGGCGAAGAAAACACCAACACTGATGCCCAGCGCAAAGCCTTCTGCCGATACATCAAAGACCTCGACCCGTACGACCACCCTATTGTCTGCCACACATTCCCCGGCCAATATGATAAGGTCTACGAGCCGCTGTTGGGATACGAGTATTTCGACGGTCTCTCGCTGCAAACCAACGACACCCACGCCCAGACGCTCAAGTGGATCGACCGCTCGGCTGCCACGGGCCGCCCATGGTTCGTCTGTCTGGACGAGATCGCCCAGGCACATACCGGCGTCAAGCCGGACAAAGATGACTACTGGCATGATGAAGTTCGCGCCAAACATCTCTGGGGCAATCTGATGGCCGGCGGCGCAGGTGTAGAATGGTATTTCGGATACAATTTCCCCAATAATGACCTGGATTGCGAAGACTGGCGCAGCCGAGACCACATGTGGGACCTAACGCGGTACGCCCTGGAATTCTTCCACCAGTATCTGCCCTTTACCGAACTGAGTCACCATGACGAGCTGACTTCAGCTAAAGATGACTACTGCTTTGCCAAGCCAGGCCAAATCTACGCCATATACCTGCCCAACGGCGGCACCACAAACCTTGATCTGGGCGATAACACTGGAACATTCACACTGCGCTGGTACAATCCGCGCGCGGGCGGCCCACTGCAAATGGGCAGTGTCGGCCAAGTAACCGGCCCCGGCTCAGTCGCCATAGGCGACCCACCCGAAGACAGCGATAAGGACTGGGTCGCAGCGCTAAGGCTCATGCCGAAACCTCGCCAGGCCAAATAGCCGGCGTCTCGAACGCGTGGCCGTGCGTGCAGTGGTCCGCTCGCCCCAGAATCATCGTGACGACTCCTAATTGGGCTCTTTTGGCATTTATTTTCATAACTCTTTGTTAATAAAGGACTTCGCGTTCATTTTGCCTCCTGCGGAAATTGGCTTTGTTTTGAAAAAATAGGGCCGATTTGTAGAGGATCCTCGACAAAAATAGAACGCGGTAGGTGCCGTGGTCAAACGTAGAGCGTAGGGTGCGAAACCTCGCCCCATTTCTCGTGCATCCCGATTGTCTGGTCTGCTGATATCCTGCCCCCTGATGTCCTGTTATCCTGGTCACCTGCACCCTG
>CAZPJZ010000292.1:1413-4167 GCA_964586995.1 uncultured Pirellulales bacterium
GTTTATAGTCAAGCAAATTCCTAAGAAAGAAACGGGAAAGAGGATGGCAGCACCGCACGCTGCTGGCTCTGTTCTGGTCAATTCTCCGTGAGCCAGTGAAAGGCCATCAGGGCCAAATCTGCAAAATCGACCTTACAGTCGCCGTTCAGGTCACCTGCGACAATCGTTTCGCAGGCCGGCTCGCCGAAGTACGATTTGCTCGCTTCGGCTGTGCCGCCGTATGCGCCCATATTGATTCTGCCGCCGTTAGGGAAGGGCTCGTAGCCGATTGGACTATTTGGATCCCCGGCGTCAATGCAGGGACTAGTGACATCATCTTTTACCCAGCTTTGGCTTTTCGGGTCCCATCGGCCAGCTTGTGATTTCAGATGATAATCACCATCAATCCAGAAGTCATCATTTGGGTCTTCCGGCGTACCATTCGTGTCCCAGTAGCCAGGATCAGCGAAACATGGGGCGGTGTCAATGTTGCCTTCGCCCGGCCAGTTGCCTTGTACATCACAGTAACGCACAAACGTAGGTGCCGCATACGCATCGTCCACGAATATTTGATCCTCTGAACCCCAGAATATGCAGTTGTTCGCGTACGCCGTCCCGAAGCAGTATATAGCGCAACCGAACTCTGCCCAGTTCTCGATGAATGTGCAGTTGGTGAATACCGTGGTTCCAAAGTTAAATACTGCTCCGCCCAGCGACGACCTGAGAGCCCTGTTTCCGGCGAAGAGACAGTGAGTAAATGTTGCATTGCTGACACGCGCTGCGCCGCCATCCCCCGCGGACGAGTTTCCACTGAAGGTGCAGTTGGTAAACACAGAACCACTTTTGCTATAATCATGTATTGCTCCTGGATAGTTTTTCTCAAACACGCATCCTGCCACAGTCAGTTGACCGCCATCGCTGTAAACGGCCCCCGCATAATGTGAAGCTGTATTCTCTGTGAATACACAGTCAACTAACGTGGGACTACTATCGGTATTGAATATTGCACCCCCTCTTGTACTAACCGAGTTGCGGATGAATGTGCACTTGTCCAACATGGGACTACTTTTACGGTTGTACATCGCGCCACCCAAGTTGTCACTGAATAGGCACCGCGTCAAGGTTGGGTTACTACCACCGTTGTACATCGCCCCACCGTTAGATAAGCTAAAGTTATCAATAAATTTGCAGTCGATTAGTTTAGGATTACCGCCGAGATTCCCCATTGCACAGCCGTAGTTTTTCTCGAAAGTACACGTGACAAGTGTAGGATTACCTCCGTTTATATTATGCATACCTGCAGAACCATAACCTGAGCAAATATTGTTAGTGAAGGTGCAATCAAGCAAAGTCGGGCTGCTCGCTGAATTATGCATTCCGGCACCAGTACCGGTGCCAGGAAACGTCTCGCCGGCCCAGCAGCCGGCGCCAACGGTGAAGCCGTCAAGTATGGCCGTTTGGCTTGTATTTCTGCTTGTCACAACGGTATAGCTATTATCAATACGGGTTGGGGGGAGGTGAAATAGCCGTAGATCGCAAGGATCAATTACATCAATATCATTGCCTGCCAAGTCACCGCTAAGAATTGTCTCGTACAGTGCAACATCCCTCGCATTCGGATCAGGCGTGCCCAAGCCCGCATACCTGCCTCTGAGGGTCACGTCATTGATCAGTCTGAACGTAGCGCTGCGGTCGCCGGGCGTTATCCCAGCACCCTGGTCGGGCTTATAGATGCCCTGGGCAACGCGAATTTCTACTGGCTTATCGGCTGAATTGGCATCCGCCAGCGCATCCTGTAGGTACTTGTAAGCACTCGCCCAGGATGAGCCGTCGTTTGCCCCAGGACAGTTGGCATCAACATAAATGATCCGTCCGGCGAAAATCGTGACCGGCATCGCAAGGCAAAATAGACCGGTTACCCCCAATAGTCTGAGACATAGCTCATAGTTTGTCTTTTGCTTCATACCGCACCGTCTTCATGCTAACCACTACATGACACCCCTCGCTGGCTCCTTGCTGACCGCAATTGACAAACCCTATTTTATATTCTACTTATCTGCGGAACGCTTGTCAAGTCCTCCCTCATCTCGGAAGTCTTCTTTACCTGCTCAGTTCCCAAAATGGACTGATGCACTTTGCGAGTCGCACCCGCTGACTTTCACTTGGTTGCCGAAGACACCTGCATTCGGCTTAGCCTCTCGCGTCTGGTGTTCTCTTTTAAGGCCGCCCTTATGCAGCTAATCCTGCACCTGAGTCCGACATTATGTTCGCTGTCGGGTGCAACGAGCTCTTCTTCTCGCAACTCGTTCTCCAGCTTCTCTGCTAACGAAGACAGGGCAGCTTTATCGCACTCTTGTAAAATGCCAAAAGCCGCTCGGTATTATTCGATTTCCCTGGCCCTTCTGGGAGGCGTCCCAGACCTCCACACACGCGGCCGCTCCACCGACTACGCTCAATTCCACTTGCCCATAAGGCCACTCCTGGGGATAGAACCAGAGATAAATCGGCTCGCGATCCGCATCAACCCCGAGATATCCTTCATCTCCCCCGCTCGTAGAAATATCCAGGTCGAAGGCCAGAATGTCGTAAGTCTCTTGGTCGTACCTATCTTCTCCTCCTCCTTCAAAGGCATCGTCATCGGTAACCGTCAGTGTGAGAGGGTACAAATCGGGATATTCGTAGGTGTGCTCGGTTATGGCATTGATACAGGGGTCGCCGTCATCATTTATCTCTGCGATAATGTCCTCTACAACTGGGGCAGTCAGGTCGCCAAAA
>CAZPJZ010000293.1:0-4165 GCA_964586995.1 uncultured Pirellulales bacterium
TACTCCGGGGGATAGGGTTACCCCCCTCCCCCCCTCCTTCAGGCACAATTTTCGGCACTTTTGGCTGTTTTCCATTAGTCTATCCCTTTCTCTGTACGATAGGCACATAGCTAATGAACATGCGCCTTACCGCCGGCTCAATCACAGCGGCACGGCAGAGCCTTCCAGATAGGGAAGCCGACCTTATAATATCTATCTATCTCCTCTTTTATTAGCGTAGATTTTTTCTACACTATCTACGTAGCCTCTACGCGTAGAAACGTAGCGTAGAACCCCCCTCTTTAGGGGGTTCTACGTTCTACGCTATGGACTCTACAATATAAAATTGCTCTGCCTTCTACGCTCTTAATCCCCACTGGTCTCCTACCTTCGTGAATATGCCCTTATATTTGTTGAGGGCCGCCCGTATCTGGCCGTCAGTCTTATTTAGCTCTTCGGCAATTCGACCTACCGACGCCCTTCCCTCTTCTTTGAGTAGAGCTGCTATCCGAGCCTTGAGGCTCAGCTTCTCCAAGAACTCGGGGACAGTTTCTACCTCGAGCCTCTTAATAAGGGTTTTCCCGGGTTCAAAGATTATCTTGAAACCCTGGTGGGAAAGTACTGGCCCCTGATTGTTTTTGCGCTGTACTAGGTCAATGGCTATTTCGTTGGCTTCTTCCTCCTGGTATTTTCTAACCTCAAATACTGACCGGGCTAAGTTGGTAAAATAAACTGAGCCGAAGGGGGTAGCCCGCTTCGTCTCCGCCTCCTTTGACATGTGTGTAATGATCAGGGAGGTGACCTTTAGTCTGCGGAGAGCGGAATAGAACGCCGTAGCAGTGGCAGCGTCATTGAGGTTAGCATTACCTGCTGCGATTCCCAGAGAATCAATAATTAGAAATCCTATGCGGTATTCAGCGATGGTCTGTTCTAAGTGGTCAATGTCCTCAACCAAGGGCAGCTCACACTCCCGATACAGGACGGGAGTTGG
Organism: uncultured Pirellulales bacterium; assembly: GCA_964586995.1. Lineage (GTDB taxonomy): Bacteria > Planctomycetota > Phycisphaerae > Sedimentisphaerales > Anaerobacaceae > JAFNGF01. The sequence continues at coordinate 971 of CAZPJZ010000293.1, forward strand.
CGGAAGGTCAAAGCCTCTCTCAAGTTCAGTGAGCCGTTTTTTGAACTCGTTTTCATCAGCCTCCCAGTCGAGGTAGAGGGTATTGGCCTGCTTGGGTAATAGCCCCAGTGGGTTGTTAGTGAAAGGCAGTTGTGCCACAATCGCCAGCGTCATAGCCAGATAGCTCTTGCCGGTGCTTCCTTCTCCAAACAGGATTGTTGGCTTGTCTTTGTAGATAAGCGGCCCTATCAGAAGCTCGCTCATTGGTATCTCTTCGCTGTCTAGCGCCGGCCACACTTCCTTAGCCGGCTTGCCCTTGCGGTGGTTATCAAGCGATATGACACAGAGCTGCTCAACCATACTCATCCACTGGCCCTGAGGCAGGGGATACCTATCCTCAAGCTCCCTAACGAGGTCCTTCCTGCTGCGGGTAGACAGCAGGCTTACCTGGGTATGCAGAATATGAGGCGGGATATCCGGCTTGTTTACCTTTAACGCTACCTCAGCAGTGACGCGCCCGTCACTGTGCTCCCTGATCCGGTTGACTAGGGCATAGATTTTCTCCTTCTCCCAGTAGAACTCTTGCCTTGTACCGATGTGTCTGATGATAGGTTTTGCCACCTAGACCTCCGTAGTTTTAACTCGCTTGTGTATTCCTTTCCTTGCAGTTTTCTGGGGGATCAAGCGTTGGGTGTACTGAAGCCCCAATCGCAACTGCTCCACCTCTTCCCTGATCTGCCTGAGACCTAACCGCCTGAGGTCTGCGTCCGAGAATTGGTTAAAACGTATCTCCAGTGCCCTGAGTCTTTCATTTGCTTCCTCAAGGTTGTGCTCCGGGGGTTCACATGGGCCTGGGTCAGGGACGCCGTATTCTCTACAATACTGCCTATGAAAATCCCAACTGACCGGGAAGTCGACCAGGGGCTCACTCCAGCCGCAGGCGAGACACTGAATGTTTGGGTATCCTATCCCCACTCGGCGGGAGGCGCACTTTGGGCACCGTGGTACTTGACTCTCTCTTGATTCTGGGGTAATCTCAGCTATAGAGCTATCTCGCATGGGTCAGCTCCTCACACCAAAGTCGCTGATACACTCCCGGGACTTTGGTATATTGCAAGACTATCGCTGGTCTAACGACTAACCGCACTACTGCTGTTACCCTGGGCAGCCTCCAACATTCGCTCCAGTGCTTTCTTTGGAACCAACAGACGCTTGCCGCACTTGATGACGGGCAAAGCTCCCGTCTTGGCCATCTCATAGGCCAAGTTTCGGCTAATACCCAGGACGCGGGCAGCTTCCAAGATATCATAGGTGAGTCGCTGAGTTTCGTCTTTCATCCCTTGCCTCCTTCTAATATCCCTCATGATTCTATTTTAAAGCTCATATTCCCTTTTGTCAAGCATTATACCCCCAAGTATTGACAAGTTCCATAATGTGAGTTATAATAGCATTAAAGTTCTCATAAGGAGGTAAATATGCCAAAAATATATCCCTTAGAGGTACGATTGTTTGCCGTTGAAAGAAAGAAACAGGGTCATTCTTGGGATAGGGTTGCCGAGCTTATAAGACAGGAGTTTAAAATACAGCCTCCCAATCGAAGGCAGATGGGCAAATGGCTTAAGGACCTGAGCGTGGAGGAGAATCTCAAGCAGGCCTTTTCAGAGGAGGCCAAAAAGAAAGCCGAGGTTGCTAAGGGGCAGGCGCTGAGGCAGGTAATTGATGGTCTGATACCTACCCTATTGGCGGCCAAAGGATACACCGGGGAAGAGTTTGAGTATTCCGGCTGGAAGTGGTTTTTCCAGGCAGTTGAGGAAGTTCTTGGCCGTGACAAGTTCGAGCGATTTGTAGACCGCTATCTCAAGGAGCCAAAGCCGGGGGGCGAACTTCCACCGCCGGGTATGAAATCTGAAGAAGAAGGAGGCACGAAATGAGAGGACACATAACCAAGAGGGGTAAAAATAGCTATTCTATCGCCCTTAGTCTGGGGAGAGACCCCTCTACTGGCAAGTATAAATATCAGTGGGTAAGTGTGAAGGGCACTAAAAAAGAGGCTGAAAAGAGGCTCGCCGAATTGCTACACCAGCTTGATAACGGGACTTTCATTAAGCCCGGTAAGACTACTTTAAGGGAATATCTAGAGAAGTGGTTAAGAGACTATGCCAAGCCTAACCTATCGCCTCGTAGCTTTGAACGCTATCAGGGCATAGTAACTAAACATCTGCTACCCGACTTCGGCAGCATACCACTGACACAGCTACGGCCAGAGCACCTTCAGAGGCATTATACCACAAAGCTAAATGAAGGGCTAAGCGCTAGGACAATCAGGTATCACCATGCGGTCATTCACAAGGTATTACAGACGGCAGTCAAGTGGGGCTTGGTGATCCGTAACGTAGCTGATGCTGTAGATGCGCCACGCATACACCATAATGAGATGCAGACCTGGGACGAGGGTGATATAACCCGCTTCCTTGAGACTGCCAAAGGCAGCTCCTATTATGCGCTATTCCACACTGCTCTATATACGGGAATGAGGCGAAGTGAACTCCTAGCCTTGCGCTGGCAAGATATAGACTTCATATTTAGCCAGATTTATGTTAGTCGCTCACTTCACCACCTCAAAGACGGAAGCTACATATTTACCGAACCTAAATCAGCCAGGAGCCGGCGCACCATAGCCCTGTCACCTTCAGCTATTCTTACACTAAGAGGGCACAAGGAAAAGCAAGCTCTGGAGCGGGCTATGCTGGGGACACTGCTACAAGATGATGATCTAGTATTTAGCGACCTTGAAGGCAAACCACTACGCCCCAATACCGTTACACGGGCATGGACTATGCTTGCCAAGCGTGCTGGTGTGAAAGTGATACGCCTTCATGATGCCAGACATACCCATGCCTCAATCATGTTAAAGCAAGGAATACACCCAAAGGTGGTCCAGGAACGTCTAGGCCATGCCAGTATTCAGATGACGCTTGATACCTATAGCCACGTTGCCCCTGGACTCCAGCAGGCAGCAGCGGAGAGCTTTGATAAGCTGCTTAATGGCAAGCGCAAAAAAGAACCTGTCGAAAAGCATTATTAGCAAATTATTAGCAAAACCTCAAAAGTTAACCGCCTATTTCGCAAATTTAGCTTCAAAATAGGCGGTTTTCTTCGCTTTGGTAGCGCATACCGGATTCGAACCGGTGATCTCCTCCTTGAGAGGGAGGTGTC
>CAZPJZ010000294.1:0-4157 GCA_964586995.1 uncultured Pirellulales bacterium
GCCGGGAGAAAAAGCTGCTCGCGCCGGGCGAGGAGCCTCTCTACATGTGGAAACGGTGGCAGGCCGGGTTCCGTGGCGGCGGACCCGGATGGCGCCGATGCCCGTGGTGCGGCTGGTGTCCCCGATGGGGCGCCATGGCCGGACAAGGCAGGGCTTTTCAGCGTAGAGGCTTCGGCTGGTGGCGTCAGGAAAGCCCGCAACCTACGCTCAGAGATAGGCCAGCCGCCCCCGCGCCGCCACAAGATCTGCGCGCGCCAATCTCGCCGGAACGGCCCAGAGGCTTCGGCTGGTGGCGTCAGCAAGGACCTCCACCTGCGGTTATGCAGAGGCCGGCTGTACCAGCACCGCCCGAAGACGCGGCCAAGCCAATGCTGCCGGAGCCAACCAGAGGTCCGGCCAGACGTGGTTGGCGTCCCCCAGTTCTGGACGCTCGGGAACCGGCCGGCGCTGGACCAGGGCCCGTTGAACCAAGACGGGATTAGTACGAACCGGCGGCAAAACCGCCAAGCAAGTAAGACCCCGCGTAGAACGTGAGGGCAAATATTTAGCCCCCGGTTTGGGACTCCGCAAAGCGCGAACCCTTACCGGGGGTTTGTTTTCGTATGGAGGCAAAACTGCTGGTGCGAAACCGGACTATATGACTGTCAGGTGCTTTCTTCACAGCCAATCGGCCGGATAGTAAATGGACTGCGGCTGAATGCTGAATACTCTGCACAGGTACTCGACAAGTGCCTCGGTTCTTCTGATCTGGCAGTTTGTTGGGTGGGCATTTTTGCCGTCGGCTATGACGCAGATGCGAATAGTCTGACGGCCACCGTACCAAGTTTTGTCGGCTACGCTCGACCACTGCCTCTGCCATCTTTCGGTGGGCTGCACCTGGCCGTCGAGACCGCCGAAGCCGTTGCAGATGAGAAAATGACAATTCAGATCTTCGGGACGCGATATGCCTTGCGCCGAAGCCAGATATTCTATGTTGCCCGCTTCAGTGCCGCTGTAGTCTATTTCAACTCTGCTCCAGCGGTCAGGCAATTGACAGGCCCGGGAGGGAATCGCCTCATTGACGGGGCCAAGACGGTAATAGCTTGAAAGACAGAATGCACCGGCAGAAGGCGGATTGTTGCCCAGAGCCATCAACACGACCGCGCCGGTGGTCATCGAAACCAGCAACGCCGCCAAAACTTTTGCTACCCTTGACTGGTCTGACATAATTCCGCCTGGATGAATTTACAATTCCGAATCCTTCGCGCTGGCTCAGGACAGGTTTAGAATTTTCAATTCCTGGCTTGCGTATAACATCGGCATGTTTTGGCAGATTACTGTAGAATTTTGCTGAAAATTTTGCCATCTATCTTTCATACGTGCCCTATATCTTCAAAGTTATGCCACCCAATGCGAAGAACCCCCGTGGAGCTTCTGTAGCCAGCACATCTCTGTCAGGCCAGCAAGAGACTTTGGCAGGAGTGTGCCGCTACAAATATGTTGATTTATGGGACGACGACCCTTATATTTCCCGCTGCGCGGTCTAAGCGGCGATGATGCCAGCTTGCCGGCATTTACCAAGCGTTTTTGGGGCGATATGGTAGCGGATACAGATGGATTAGTTGCAGAGCGGCTAAAAGAGAGGTGTGAAAATGGCATCGGGCTTTCGCTCATTGTCTCCGGAAGAAATTGCCAAGCTAACTGAGCAGGGCTGCAGTTGCTCTGATTGGTCAAAGGTCCAGGTCGCTGAAGGCTTCAGGACCGACAGAGTCAGAACAACCCAGTTCTGCGGAGACATAAAGTTAGGCGTGTTTGAAAAACGAGCATCCTTTTTCGGGGGCGTTACTAAGCCAACGGGCATCAGTGATGCGGTAATCCACAACTGCACCATCGGCAACAATGTCTATATAAGTCAGGTAAGAGACTATATCGCCAACTACAATATCCAAGATGACGTCGTGATAGAAAACATCGACCTGCTTGCTGTCGAAGGCAAAAGCTCGTTTGGAAACGGGACGGAAGTCGCCGTCGTGAATGAGGCTGGCGGCAGAGAAATACCAATCTACGACGATCTTTCCGCTCACGCCGCTTACATCATAGCGTTTTATCGCCACCAGCCGAAAGTGATTGAGAAGCTGAAAAAAATGATAGCCGATTACACCGATTCCGTTTCCTCTTCCATGGGCATAGTGGCAGCAGGCGCCAGACTTATCAACTGCAGGACTATCAAAAACGTAAAAATAGGGCCCGCAAGCGTGATCGAGGGTGCCAACCGCTTGCAGAATGGTTCGATCAACAGTTGCCCCGAGGACCCCGTTTATATCGGAGCGGGAGTCTTCGCAGAGGATTTCATCGCCTGTAGCGGCTCGGAGATCACCGATGGCACTATCATAAGCAAATGCTTCGTAGGCCAAGGCACGGTATTATCTAAGCAGTACTCGGCGGAAAACTCGGTGTTTTTCGCCAACTGTGGCGGGTTCCACGGCGAGGCGTGCGCCGTTTTTGCCGGGCCTTATACGGTGACACATCACAAATCCACGCTGCTCATATCGGGACTATTCTCATTCCTGAACGCCGGCAGCGGAACCAATCAGAGCAACCACATGTACAAATTGGGTCCGGTGCACCAGGGAGTGGTCGAGCGCGGCTCGAAAACCGCTAGCGATTCGTACATCCTCTGGCCGGCAAAAGTCGGAGCGTTCACCGTCGTAATGGGCAGACACTATCGAAACTCCGATACCTCAGATTTGCCTTTCTCGTACCTAATCGAGCACGAGGACGAAAGCATTCTTGTCCCCGGCGTAAATTTACGCAGCGTGGGAACTGTCCGAGACGCTCGGAAATGGCCAAGCAGGGACCGGCGGAAAAGCCCAAAGAAACTTGACCTTATCAACTTCAAACTGCTAAGTCCATACACGATTCAAAAGATGCTCAACGGAAGGCGGCTGCTACAGAACCTCAAGGCAACTTCCGGCGAGACATCGGATTACTTCACCTACCACAGCGTCAAGATTGACAATGTCTCGCTGAACAAAGGCATCGAATTCTATGAAATCGGCATCAATAAATTCCTGGGCAACTGTCTGATTCACCGCTTGGAGAATAAAACCTTCGAAGATGTTGACGAGCTTCGAGCCGCGCTGCAGCCGCAAACCAGTCTCGGACCCGGCAAATGGGTGGACCTGGCCGGGCTGTTCGCGCCGGAACAGGTGGTGCAAGAGCTGCTATGTGATATCGAAAATGCTGCCGTAAATACGCTGGAGCAACTGTCGGAAGTTTTTTGCTCGATACATGATAATTACCCTGAATACGAGTGGGCCTGGGCGGCAGATGTCATCCAGCAGCTCCTTGGCAAAAAGATGGAAGAAATTACCCCGGATGATGTTATTGAACTGGCCACTGAGTGGAAAAACGCTGTCGTGGAACTTGACCATCGGCTTTATGCGGACGCCAGGAAGGAATTTGCCGCCACTGCTCAAATCGGCTTCGGCGTTGACGGCGACGACCAGATTAAGCACCTGGACTTCGCAGCCGTCAGAGGAACATTTCAAGACAATAAATTCGTTTGCGAAATCCAGGAGCATATAACCAGCAAGACAACTCTATGCGACGAGCTTATCAGCCGAATGGAAAGACTGCGTGGGCAGCAATCGAAGTGATAAAGTGAGTGAGTCATATTCTGAAGTAACGTTCCGGCAAAAGGTATTGAAAAGAGAGACCGCAAGCGATATTGTAAAGATATGGGAACATTCCATACAAGCTGCAGGATAGAAAACCACAGGGATAGGACCAAGACCGTTCGTATCTCCAAGCTCCTAGTAGATACGGGTAGTGAATTGACCTGGGTTCCTTCCGCGACGCTGGAGAAGATTGGGGTCGCAAGGGAGAAAAAGGACGTCCGCTTTATTATGGCCAATGGCGAAATTGTAACTCGCAGTGTCGGCTTTGCTATCCTGCGTGTTGGCAGCAAATTCACGATTGATGAATTGGTTTTTGCCGAGCCTGGCGACCTTGTTCTGCTGGGTGCCCGGACGCTTGAAGGCCTGAACCTCACCGTTGACTCTGCCAGAAGGAGACTCGTTGCCGCCGGCCCTGTGCCTGCGGCGTAGGTTTCTCCAAGCGGAAGAGGGCGCGTATTGTGCCGAGGTGCCGGCCATACCCGGCTGCATGACCCAGGG
>CAZPJZ010000295.1:0-4142 GCA_964586995.1 uncultured Pirellulales bacterium
TTGCAGGCGCCGTATGGGCTGTTGAAACTAAACAGGCGCGGCGACATCTCCTCCAAGCTGGCCTGCGGATGCTCCGGGCAGGCAAATTTCTCGCTGTATATGACAGCCTGCCAGTCTGCGCTGTCACCTGTCGCTCGTCGCTCGTCGCTCGTGGTTCCGGCTGGGACCGGCTCGGCCAGCAGCACTAAGATTACGCCGTCCGCCAGTTTTAGAGCCGTCTCCACCGAATCAGCCAGCCGAATACGAACGCCCTCCTTAATTATCAATCTATCCACGACGGCGGCAATGTCGTGCTTTTTGTTCTTATCCAGAAGCGGGACACTTTTCACGTCATAAATCGCACCATCGACCCGCACGCGAACAAAGCCTTCTCGTTGTATGCCGGCCAAAATGTCTCTGTGCTCGCCCTTTTTGCCGCGAACCAGCGGCGCACAAATTTGGACTTTCGTACCTTCCGGCCGGGCAAGAATCGAGTCCACTATCTGCGTAGAGTGCTGGCTGGTAATCTTTTTGCCGCATACCCAGCAGTGCGGCTGGCCCACACGAGCAAAGAGAAGCCTGAAATAATCGTAGATTTCGGTGGTGGTCGCTACTGTGGAGCGAGGGTTGCCGCTGGCACTTCGCTGCTCAATGGCGATAGTGGGCGGCAGGCCGGAAATATCCGCTACCGCAGGCTTTTGCATTTGTTCGAGAAATTGCCGGGCGTAGGTGCTTAGCGACTCGACGTATTTTCGCCGGCCTTCTGCATAAATCGTATCGAAGGCGAGCGAACTTTTGCCCGAGCCGCTGATACCTGTGATAACCACCAGCTTATCACGGGGAATGCTCAGGCTGATATTCTTGAGATTATGCTCAGCCGCCCCGGTTATTCTGATCACTTTTTCGCCCGTCTTTGCCATGCAGCCATTACTCTGTGGAATATCCTGCAAAAATCCATATTGAGGCAAACTGACAATTGTAACAAACCGCCACAAGGAGGTAAAATCTTTTTAAGCCTGTTAACAGGACACACGTATGCGAACGCTGAGCCTGCATAACTGGAATCTGTCTTACTCGCAGGCAGTAGCTCTGCAGAGAGAGCTCGCCCAGAAAATACAACTGCTGCCCCTAAAGACTAAACCTAAGACCGTAGCCGGCCTGGATTGTGCCCTCAGTAAAGATAACCAGAGCATCATCGCTGCGGTAGTGGTTTTGAGGGTGCCCAGCGTAGCGCACGGGCTGTGGGAGCCACTACAACGAGCGGAATTCGAGCTTGTAGAAACGGCAACGGCCCGGCAAAAGATCAGCTTTCCGTATATACCGGGTCTGCTTTCCTTCCGCGAATCGCCTGTCTGCCTCGCTGCTGTGGAAAAACTAAAGGCTGAGCCGGATGCCTTTATGATTGACGGCCAGGGCATCGCTCACCCTCGCCGATTCGGTATAGCGGCGCACCTGGGGCTTTTCTTCAATAAACCAACCATCGGCTGCGCAAAAAGCGTGCTTGTCGGCAGTTTTGAAGAACCGGCACCGGAAAAAGGTGCGTACAGTCCGCTGAAAGACAAACAGGAGGTCATTGGCGCGGCCGTTCGGACACGCACCAATGTCGAGCCGGTTTTTGTCTCTGTGGGCAACAGGTGCACGTTGGAAGATGCTATTGATGTCACCCTCGCCTGGACCGGCAAGTATCGCCTGCCGGAGCCCACCCGTCTCGCCCACCAGGCGGTCGGCAGATTGAAACTCCGGGCTTAGATAGCTTTTCCGGACCGTAACCCGGCGGCGTCTGCGGCCCTTGCTCCTGTATCGTATGCGGGCACAGATTCGAGACAGCCTTTCAGGGGCTTATACGCAGCTTACGTATCGGTGTGCTCGCAAGCGGCGCTGTCGCTTGCGTTTTTTCATTTTTACTTTCCACTTTTCGCATTTCAGCTTTAGTATATTTCCATGCTGGAAAAAGGGCTGGTGCAGATTTATACCGGCGAGGGCAAAGGCAAGACAACCGCCGCGTTTGGCCTGGCACTGCGGGCGGCCGGCCAGGGCCACCGGGTGCTAATCTATCAGTTCCTCAAACCGCCCTCGCTGGATATCGGCGAGCGTTTTGCGCTGCAGTTGGGAGCGGTCAGAATCAGGGTGGAAGTCCTGGATGTACCGTGGGATATATCCAAGTCGGCTCAAGATGTCCGGACCGTCGCCAGAACGAAGTCCGAAATCAGCGACGTACTGCAAAGACTTGCTGAAACCGCAGAAAAGAGATTTTATGACGTGCTGGTACTGGATGAGATTGTGTATTGCCTTTCGCAAGGTTTGGCCGAGCTGCAGGACGTCAAAAACGTCATTGACAAAAGAGATCCTGGCGTTGAGATTGTCCTAACCGGCCGAGGCGCAACGGACGAGCTGATAGCGATGGCGGACTTAGTGACGGAGATGAAGAACGTCAAGCATCCATTTGACAAAGGTGTGCCGGCCAGGCGCGGCATCGAGTTTTGAACGACAGAACGACACGGGCAGCACGGGGCTATAAACTTGGCCCCGGAATTCCTTGCGGGGTTAGCAGCTATGGGTAAGAATGTTGCGGCAATTATCTGTGCGGCGGGCCCTGCCAGCCGCTTCGGCGGAAAAAGGAAAAAGCAGTTCGTCGACGTGGCGGGGCGGGCGGTCTTCCTGCGAAGCGTAGAGCTTTTCGCCAACCGCGACGATGTCAAGCAGATTCTGTTGGGCATCGCGCAGGAGGATGAGGAGCTGGTGACCGTTAAATGGGGCACGAACCTGAAGTTTTTCAACGTGAAGTCTTTCTTCGGCGGCCGCGAGCGTTTTGAAACTATTAACAAAGGTCTGCAACTTGTCCGGGATGATATCGACCTAATTGCGGTTCACGATGCCTGCCGATGCTGCCTGACGGAGAAACTCCTTGATGAAGTGATCAACGTCGCTGCGAAGACGGGGGCAGCTATACCGGCCTGTCCTGTTTCAGCAACCATAAAGCAGGTAAAGGACAATAGGATAATTAAGACTGTCGACAGGACCGGCCTTTACGAGGCCCAAACGCCGCAGGTCTTTGCAGCTTCGCTCCTGAAAAGGGCGTATGCAAACCTCCAGAATCTGGACCAAAGTAAAATTAGCGATGACTCACAACTGGTTGAAACACTGGGCGAAAAAGTGGCAATCGTAGGAGCGGACCCTTCCAATATGAAGATTACCCACCAGAGTGATATTGCCATTGCCGAGGCCATTATCAAGTCCCGGCCGAAGCCCAAGCCGGAAGGCTACATAGGTCCCTACGCTGAAGCCCAATGGTAGATTTGCGTATTGCGCGCCTTCGCTTCGCTCGAGGCCAGGCGTGTGTATTATGTAAACGAAAGAATTTGATCGGAGAAGACACGATGAGGACTGTGACGCTGCTCAAAGTGGGTATCGTTTTGTTTGCACTGCTCGCTGTGACAGCCGGATGTGCTGACCAGGCAAGAATCGTTGACGGCAAGAAACTGCCGCTACTGTTCAAGGCGGATTTTGAGGATGGAAAGCTGGATGGCTGGGATCCTACCGACCCGGCTGCCTGGCGAATCGAAGAGGCGCACGACGGCAAGGTTCTCGCCCAGTTCAAGAATAGTGATTATGAGCCGGAGGTTCGCTCGCCTTTGAACATCAATTTGATCCGGGACGTGGTCGTCAGAAGCTTCGTGCTGGAGCTGAGGATGCTCTCTACAACGAGAGATTATGGCCACCGGGATCTGTGTCTGTTCTTCGGGCACCAGGATCCTTCGCATTTTTACTACGTACACATGGCCAATCAAGCCGATGCCCACGCTAACTCGATATTCATTGTCAACGGCGAACCGCGTGTATCCATAGCCAAAACCCGAACGGAAGGCACCAAGTGGGATGACAACTGGCATACTGTCCGACTGGTCCGCAATATAGAAAAGGGCACAATAGAGGTGTTCTTCGATGATAGGCCGGAGCCAATTATGACTGCCGTGGATGACACCTTCAAATACGGCCGCGTCGGTGTCGGCTCATTCGACGATACAGGCCAATTCGACGACATCCGCCTCTGGGGCGCTGCCAAGTGATAACTGACTGTTGTCTTGGCTAAGGCCTGAGCGAACTGCGGCGATGGGCCGGTCAAGAACACCTCATGCGGGGGCCTCAATAGCTCAAAAAGCCGC
>CAZPJZ010000296.1:0-4137 GCA_964586995.1 uncultured Pirellulales bacterium
CTCAACGCGGCTGCCAAGCTCGACTGGATCGATGTTGTAATGTTCATCTACAATTTTAGGTTGATGCAGGACCCGAAAATGCTCGCCGCGATTGACGCCTGCCATAAAGCGGGCATCGCTCTTGTCGCGATGAAGACTCAGGCCCGCCGTATCATCAGCGAGCAGGATAGGAAACTCACCGACCACTTTATGCAGGGTGGTTTTACCGAAGGCCAGGCAAAGTTGAAGGTCGTGCTTCAGGACGAAAGATTCAGCTCAGCTTGCGTGCGGATGGAGAATATTGCGGTGCTGGCAGAAAATGTCGCTGCCTCACTCGATAAAACCAAGCTGTCTCAGGCTGATATGAGGGTCTTTGCTGAATATGCCCGCCAGACTCGAAGCAGTTATTGCCCAGGCTGTGCGCGCATTTGTAGTTCAGCCTTGCCGGAGCTGCCGTGCGTCAGCGATATTATGCGGTACTTGATGTACTATAACAGCTATGGTGATAAGGCCAGAGCCAGGGATCTTTTCGCTCGGCTTCCCGGCAAAATTAGAAGTAGATTGGCCGCAGCCGACTACCGCCTTGCCGAAGCTCGCTGTCCGCAGCATCTGCCCATAGGCGAGCTTATCGCCGAAGCGGTCGGCAAGTTGGCGTGACAATTACTATTCAGAAGTCAGTTATTTCTGGAGTCTAATGTGATGGGAAAAGAGCAAAAGAAGATCGACCGGAGGGATTTTTTAAGAGCCGTAGGGGCGGCGGGTTTGGGTTCGGTGCTGGCTTCAACGGCCGCTGTGCCCGGAGAGCAAACCACGCCTGAGCCACCGCTGGCGCAGGTGCCCAAACGCAAATTCGGCAGCACGGATATCGAGGTTCCATGCCTGGGTCTGGGCACCATGTTCAACCTTGTCGATGCCCAAATCGTCTTACGAGGCACCATAAACTGGGGCGTCAGATACTGGGATACCGCTGCGTCCTACGCAGGCGGAAACAGCGAACTGGGCATAGGCATGTACCTGAAAAGGAATCCGGAGGTTCGAAAGCAGTTGTTTCTCGCCACCAAGGCTTCCGGAGCTGGCAACGATGTGGCCCGGGTGGAAGAGCGCCTTGCGACCTCTCTGAAGCGACTGAATGCCGACCATATTGACTTATATTATGCCCCGCACGGAGCGGACGACCCCGGCCAGTTTACGAAGGAGTTGAAGGAGTGGGCCGAAAGCGCCAAGAAACGGAAGTTGATTCGATTTTTTGGTTTCACTACCCACAGCAATATGGCCAAATGCCTGGCCGCCGCCGCCAAGCTCGATTGGATTGACGCCGTAATGACCAGTTGGAATTTCCGGCTGATGCAAGACCAGGAACTTTCGGACGCCATTGAGGCGTGCCACAAGGCCGGCAAAGCAGTTATCGCCATGAAAACCACCGGCAGGACAACTATTACGCGCTTCAAGCTGTCAATTGAGACCGATGCGGACAAAAAATTAGTCGCCAACTTCCGGCAGCGAGGTTTCAGCGAAGAACAGGCGGCTCTGAAACTCGTGCTACAGGATAAAAGGATAAGTGCTGCGCCCGTTCAGATGGAGAATATGACTGTTTTGAAAGCCAATGTGGCTGCGGTTTTGGACAAAACCGAACTGACCGAGGCGGACAGAGAGGTCTTCAGGCAGTACGCGCAGGCAACGTGCAGCAGCTATTGTGCCGGCTGTGCGCACATCTGCAATTCGGCTCTGCCCGATGTGCCCTGCGTCAGCGACATTATGCGCTACTTGATGTACTACAACGGCTATGGCGATGAGGATAGGGCCAGAGAGCTATTTGCTCAGATTCCAGCCGAGACCAGAGCCAAGTTACTCGGTACGGACTACGGCCTGGCCGAAGCGCGCTGCCCGCAGCATCTGCCGATAGCAGAGCTTGTTGCTGAAGCGGTCGGTAAGTTAGCCTGAGCGTTTTGCGACAAACCGCCGGAGAGTTTAGCCGCATTCGCTGCGGATGCGGTCAAGCGCCGTGCCGTCGGGCGAAAATCTGATTGCTCCACAAGACATAAGTGCTTTTACGCATAAGACTTAGGTTTGATAATAGGTGGTTTTTCTTGCCTTTTGCTAGGCCTTTTGCTAAAATAGCGTCATCGTAGCAGAGCAAGAATTTGAAGTAGGCTGTTTCAAAAGGCAATGAAAAGGTTTTACTACGAGATCTGGCTTCCTTTTGTATTTACCAAAAGGCGGATTCTGATGCTGGCAATTGCCAGCTATATCGCTTTGTGCTGAGAAATATTGCACCTCCAGAGGTCTGAGCCGCTCATTTTCGGGCGGTTTTTTTATGCGCTTCAAACCGGTGAAAAGTTTGACGCCCTTAGAACAGCAAGTTAAGCTGCCGAAATAGTATCTGTACAAGCGGGCCTCGAATGCCATTTACGCCGTTTCATTTTGGGCCCAGCGGGTTCGTGGGGCTGGCCTTTAGAAAATGGATTGATGTTCCGGTGTTCGTTCTGGCGAACGTGGCTGTCGACATCGAGCCGGGCATCGTTCTGCTGTTCGGCCTGAACTATCCTGCGCACGGCTTTTGCCACACGTTTCTAATCGGTGCGGGCGTGGGGGTTGTTTGGGCGTTTGCTGCCTTTTATGGTAGGGGACTTATCGGGCGGCTGATGCGGCTTTTCGGCCTTGGCTATGAGACGAACCTGCGCAAGGTGCTTGTCTCTGCCGTGCTGGGCGTTTGGTTCCACGTCTTTCTGGATAGCTTCTGCTGGGGCGATGTCCGGCCGTTTTGGCCGCTGCGGGCAAACCCATTTTTTGACTTGCTGGGTGTCAGAACCGTCTACTTGCTGTGCAGCGGTGCATTTGTCCCGGCCATACTGTTGTACGTACATGCGGTCCTGTCCGGGTCTCGAGAGCGTGAGCGGATAAGAAATGCTCGGACACCGTCGTGATATGAGCCTTGGCTGCTGTGCTTGTTGTTGCGCGCCTGAATCTTCCTTGTTTCTTGCCGCTTTTTCCTTATAATCTCGTCTCTGAGGCAGGTGCTATCAGAGAGACGTGTATGGCTGAACGAGTTATAGAACAAATTAGACGGTCGAAGCAGGGCAGGAGCTGATTCTGTGAAGAATGCAGAGATGCGGTCGCCCGCGCATATATACAGGCTGGCCGGGGCACTTCTTGTGCTGCTTGTCGTCTTGAGCGTTCTTTGTTTTGCCGACGGTCCCACCGCCGGCAGCAGTTTTCACGTTGTGCTCCCGGCACAGCGTTTTGCTGAGGACCTGGTGCCGGAGTCTGCCTTCGGGATCAACACCGCTTTTCGGCCGGATGCGCCGAATCTGGAAGCGATTCTGCAAAAGATGCAGGATGCGGGCATAAAGTGGGGCCGGCAGGACTTCACCTGGCGCCGAATCGAGCGAGAAAAAGGCCAGTACCGCTGGGATGACTATGACCGGCTCGTCGAGATGTGTCGCAAGTACGGCATTTTGCTCTTTGGCAATCTGGCTTATGCCCCGAATTTTCACGATCCGACCACGCCGGAGGGCGTACAGGCCTATTGCGATTATGCAAAGGCGACGGTGAAGCATTTCGCCGGTCGCGTCAACTATTGGCAAATCTGGAATGAGCCGAACGGCGGATTCTGGAAGGGCACGCCGCAGCAGTATGCCCGTCTTCTCGCCGCGGCTGGCAAGACCATCCATGAAACGAATCCCGATGCCAAGGTGTTAGGCTTGAACATGGCCTTTTGCGATGTGCTATGGGCGGGAAAGATATTGAGCCTGGTTCCCTACGATTGCTTTGATATTGCGTGTTTCCATCCGTACCGCGTTCCATCCGCTCCTGAAGAGCGTTTCGACTGGTGGGAGTTGGACCAGTACGTCAAGAGCTGGCATCGTCACGACCTCACGCCGGACTATCCACTGGTCCGCATGGATTTCCTCCAGCAGACCGACGAGCTAATAAAAGCCATGGCAAAATTCGGCAAGCCCAAGCCCATCTGGATTACGGAAATCTGCTGGAACAGCCACATTCATCCGTACGGCAGCTCCGAGCTGCGGCAGGCGGATATGGCGGTCCGGTTCTATGTCCTGGCGATGGCATCCGGCAAGATCGAAAAGGTATTCTGGTGGACATTCAAGGACACCGGGACGCGGCAGTTTGACCAGGCCGACATGGTGGGCCTGGTCC
>CAZPJZ010000297.1:0-4016 GCA_964586995.1 uncultured Pirellulales bacterium
CTGCGCTCGCAGATCGAGCTGTACAAGTGTCAGCATAATGATAACCCGCCGAGCTGGCTCAACTTTGTGGCGCAAATGACCGAGAAGACCGACGTTAACGGCAATGCCGGCAACGATTTCGGTCCCTACCTTCAGAAAGTCCCGGTCAATCAGTTCATCCCCGCTGCAACCGGTCAAGATGCCGCCACCGGCAACGGTACCATCGAGGCGTGGGACGGCAATACTGCTACTGCGGTGACTAACCAGGCAAGCTGGGGATACCATGAAGCGAGCGGCGCGATCCGTGCCAATTCTACCGGCCATGAGAGTCTCTAAGAATTTGTTTGCACCGGCCATGTGGTGTAGGTTTCCGCCGCAGGCCGCCAGCATAAGCTGGCAATAACCGAGAAGTGGATAAACTGGCTGACTGTGCTAAGGCATTTGCCCATAGCCAGTCAGCCTTTTTAATGAAGACAGAATGTCATTCCTGTGGAGGCAGGAATCCGTAAATCTATCGCGTTGCGGATTGCCGCATTTATGGGAATGACGGAACGTGCGTGGATAAGAAAGGGCAGTCTATGAAAAGAGCAAGAGCTTTCACGCTTGTTGAGATCCTGATCGTGGTAGTCTTGCTTGGCGTTCTGGCTGCTATCGTTATTCCCGCCGTGGCAAAAAGTACCACGTCGGCCAGAGCAAGTGCTCTGGCGGCTGACCTACAACTGTTACGCAGGTTTGTTTTGATCTACGCGGCCCAACACTTGGAAGTTGCACCGGGCTATCCCAACGGCGACACCAGCGCCGCACCGATGGAGCAGGTCTTTGTTGACCAGGC
Source organism: uncultured Pirellulales bacterium (assembly GCA_964586995.1). Lineage (GTDB taxonomy): Bacteria > Planctomycetota > Phycisphaerae > Sedimentisphaerales > Anaerobacaceae > JAFNGF01. Next base: position 812 of record CAZPJZ010000297.1, read on the forward strand.
CATGTTGGCCAGCAACATGACCGGGCAAACCGCTCCGCCGGGGACTCCCGGATTTGATCGTGGCCCGTACCTGCAGAAGATACCCGTAAATCCCTTCAACAAGAAGGACACAGTTGAGATGTTGGCAGATGGTGCACTATTTCCGGCGAACGGCGACGACAGTCACGGCTGGATATATAAGGCAGCCACCGGCGAGATACGAGCAGACACCACGGGGACCAACGACAGCGGAACAGCATATTATGACTACTAAGGTCAGAAAACAATGCAGCACAGCCGGTCGCGGGCTTACCCGCCATGCGTTCGGCGGGTTTACCCGCCATACACTCGGCGGGTTCACGCTTGCTGAGGCGATGATGGCCACGGTGGTGTTGGGTATCGCCGCGGCCGGTGTGCTGCTTCCATTTGCCGGCGGCGCAAAGGTCCGGGCCCAAGGGATGCGCATGACGCTGGCCGCCAAGCTGGCAACGGACTTAATGGAGCGGATTGTCAATACTCCATTCGAGCAGATAGCGACCGCCTACGACGGTTATTCCGAGCCGCAGGGCCAGGTAAAAGACTCAGTGGGCAGCGTATTTACAGACCCGGCTTACGCCAACTTCAGCAGGGCCGCCAGTTGTGACTATGTTTATGTGCCGCAGCAGAGTGGGGCAGGGCAGCCGAGCTTTATTCGCCTCACTGTTCGGGTCAAATACAACGGACGCGAGATGGCGGTTATAGAAAGGCTGATTAGTAAATAGGAAAGAAACGAACAGATGCCAGCATCGCAATACGCAATACGCAATACGCAATACGAGAAAGGCTTTACGCTGGTCGAGCTTCTGCTGGCCCTGGTGGTCAGTGGCGTGGTTTTGATGGCGGTGGCTACGCTGGCCTTTGCCCTGACCAGCGCAGAGGACGTCAGCGACGGTACCAGCCGCACGCAGGCACAGGTCCGCTTCGCCACGCTCCGAATTGCAGATCTTCTGCGGCAGTGCAAACTGATATGCGGCACGCCGGGCAGCGATTTGCGGATCTGGCGAGCCGATGACAACGGCGACCGGCAAATCAACGTCAACGAGCTGGTATATATCGAGGCAGGGCCGGAAAAGAACTATTTGCGGCTGTGCGAGTTTCCGTCATCTGATACGTCGGTGGTGGCCTTGAGCGACGTTGCAGCGCTTGCACCCGATGCCTACGGTGTCACCTATGTCATCCTTATACCACAATGCAGCAACGTACAGTTTCTGGTTGATGCAGCGCCGCCGCAGAGCAAATTTGTGGGTATTTCATTCGATATTGCTGAAAACAGAGTTGTCCGGCACTACCAGATTTGCAGTGCCCTTCGCGGCTGGGCAGGCAACTTGTTAAACCAATCGGGGGACAGTCTTATAAGTGACGACGATTAGTTATGAAGGCCAGACGAAATAACGTTCACAGATGTGGTGCAGCACTACTCGTAGTGCTGTTTATCATTATGGCGATAACGGTTCTGTCGCTGGGCTTTCTGTCCCGAAGCGATGTGGAGCTGGCTTGCGGCCGGAACATGGTCCTGCGAACGCAGATGGACTACCTGGCCGAATCAGGGCTGGAGCACGCAAGAGGTCTTATCCTGCAACCACAGGATATTGCCGCTGAATACTGGACGGGGGCCGCCGGTCAGCAACTGGCGGCGGGCAGCAGCGATTTTTATGACGTCAGTGTGGCTCGCGATGATTCGGACCCGAGTGACCGCTGCAATTATATCATAGATTGTAACTCCTACAGAATCCGAGCCGGCCAGGAAATCGGACGCAGCAGGTTATCGGCGGAACTTCGGCTCGACCCCTGTATAGCCCTGTGGAGCGGAAATAGTACGACGATTTGGAGCGGTGTTACGATCAACGGGGACGTTTATTGCGGTGGGACGTTAACGAACAAAGGCGTGATCGAAGGTGACGTGTTTGCCGGCGGGTTAAGTGGGACCGTAAGCGGCCACTACAAAACAGCGGGAGAGCTGTCACTGCTGTGGCCTCGCGTGACAGTTGCGGACTTCACGTCCCACTATCCGACGCAAACCATAAGCCCCGGCAGCCTCTCCAATCAGGTGCTCGGTCCGTATAGTCCTGTACGGGTCTGCTACTGCGGCGGCCATTTGGTGCTGGCGGGCAACGTTCAAATCGAGGGTATGTTGCTGGTCGAAGGCGACCTGACAATACAAGGCAATGATAACATTATCACGGCAGCCAAAAACCTGCCCGCACTGCTGGTTACGGGGAACCTGATAGTTGAAGCCGGGGGCCGGTTGAGCGTTAACGGACTTGCCGTTGTGGATGGCAAGATGCAGGTCAGCGCCAGCGCGCCGGGCGTGACCGTATTGGGCGGACTGTTTGTCCAGGACGTCATCACGGAGATGACGGCGGACTCATCGGGCAGCGGCAACTTCGGCGTGCTATTCGGAGGTCCGACCTGGCAGCCGTTAGGCGGTCAAATGGGCGGGGCAATCGAGTTTGGCCAGGCAGATGCGGGCGTTCAAATTGGCATCACAGGTGCGAATCCTCAGCAGGGCAGCTTGTCCCTGTGGATATATGCAAGTCATTTCGACAATTCCGAGCACTTCATGTTTGCTCATAGTTCGATACCGGCACAGGGCCTGGACCTGGTGCAGTTGTATACGGATGACGAAAACGGCTGGCTCGATCTGGGCTTAGGCGATGCCCACGCCAGGCACGGTAACATTCAGAAGTTGGCTACCCATAGATGGTATCACATAGTCCTGACGTGGGATGGAACGAACTACATCGTTTATGTGGATGGTGCGCCCAAAGCGGCCGGCACTTACACCGGTTTATCCGCGTTCGCACCGACCGCGGATATCGGCAACGATGGATATCTGCGAGATGGGTCGTTCAGAGGTACCATCGATGACTTTCGCATCTACAGCCGCGTGCTGGACCCGAACGAGGTTGCTGATGTCGGCGCAGGACTAATTGTGGCCGGGGCCGTGGGGCACTGGGGACTGGATGATGTCGGCAGCAACGTTCAGATAACCGCCGCGCCCTGCAAGACCGCCGTCATCCATTGGTCGCAGCAGGGGACCGAACAGAGGTGGCAGCAGGCGGCGGGAGCGTTTTTTAGAAGTGTCCGAAGAAGATAGTTGCTGCTTGCAGAGGCTGGGTGGGTGGCACAAAAGCCGCTGGATTTCTGCCACCAAGGCACCAAGACACGAAGTTTTTTCTTTATTAGT
>CAZPJZ010000297.1:4026-4136 GCA_964586995.1 uncultured Pirellulales bacterium
AGACCGCCGTCATCCATTGGTCGCAGCAGGGGACCGAACAGAGGTGGCAGCAGGTGGCGGGAGCGTTTTTTAGAAGTGTCCGAAGAAGATAGTTGCTGCTTGCAGAGGCT
>CAZPJZ010000298.1:0-4130 GCA_964586995.1 uncultured Pirellulales bacterium
GGTCGAACCCACGGCGCAGATGATTCTGCCCCAGTTAGGGTCGCCGCCGTGCACCGCACATTTTACCAGTGGAAAGTTGGCTATTGCCCTTGCGGCTTTAGCGGCGTCGGCCCTTGTAGCAGCCCCTTTAACCACTACCTTGAACATCCGCGTCGCCCCTTCGGCATCCAGCGCCATCTGCCTGGCTAAATCGTCGCACAAATCCGCCAGCGCCCCGGCAAACTTCTTATAGCGAGGGTCTTGGCTCGCTATGGGCCGATTGCCGGCTAATCCTGAGGCAAGGATTATCGCCGTGTCATTCGTGCTCTGATGCCCGTCAACAGTTAGTTTGTTCAAGGAATTGCCGATGGCACACTTCAGGGCCTTACCAAGCAAAGGCTTGGCTATCGCGGCGTCGGTGGTGATAAAGCACAATGTGGTGGCCATATTGGGAGCGATCATGCCGGCACCTTTTACCGCACCTGCTATAGTAACCTTTGCCCCGGAGACATCCAGCCGGCGCACAGCCTGTTTGGGCTTCGTATCCGTCGTCATAATCGCTTCTGCAAAGGAAAGTCCCGCTGCTGCGGAGTTCGAGAGCTTCTCTGTCGCCTTTTCGATGCCTGCCGTTATTTTATCTATTGGCAACTGCTTTCCAATAATGCCTGTCGAAGCGACCAAGACGCTTCGTACCTCGCACCTCATACGCCGCGGCCCAAGCAACGAGCGACGCGCGACAAGCAATGCCGTTTCAGAGCACATCCTTATGGCATTTTTCATTCCTTGTTGGCCGGTACAGGCGTTTGCGTTACCTGAGTTGGCAACTACCGCGTATACCTGGGGGCTTTGGATGTGCTCTTTGCTTACCTGGACGGCCGCGGAGGTGATTTTGTTGGTCGTAAAGACCGCCGCTGCCTTTGCGCCTGTCGGACAAACAATAAGGCCCAAATCGAGTTTGCCCGATTTTTTAATCCCGCAACCTACGCCCGTCGCCAAAAAGCCTTTCGGCGACGTGATAGCATTACTCGTCATAGTAGCCTCGACAAGAAGTACGTGCTCAAGGGGCTTCGGAGCCCGAACAAAATGACAATCGTCCACAAGAAAACAGTTACGTTTTACCTGGCCAAGATGTCTCGTATGTATTCCTCGGGAAGTTTACAGTCCTTTGCCCCTTGCATAACTGTCTCTCGGTATTCTTTTGAAGGCTTGCCCGGTTCCTTAGCAGTTCGGAAATATGTTATTGCCTTACAAGATTTACCCTTGTCATCCTTAACCATAAACCAATCTTTGTCGTAAGAGTCCGGATACCCCTCGTAACAGTCAAGCGCGGCAAGATTATCCTGGTCTATTTCAAAGAGACCCCCCCAGACAATATCATTTTCTGACTCAATGATGTTAGCTACAGCACCATTCCATTTGCAGGAATGGCCATCGTATACAAATCTGTATCCCTCAAGCAAAACCGGCCTTAGAAACCTGCTACTTGGACATCGGCACATCATCTGGCAGTGATTCATATTCGAGCCATAGGCAAAATAGTGCATTGTTTTGTCACGCACAGTAGGTAGACCAATTTTCGAGAGGTTCGCTAAGCCTACGTTGTTTGGCGAACGACACTTTCACGTTATTACCCTCAGATTCAGGTGTCTTTCCATAGGGCGAAAATCCCGGTCGCTATGCAATAGAGGTAGATTATTCCAGATGCAAAATGTCGCTATAATGACATCGACGGTTTTTGTGACGGTCACACCCTTTCTCCGCAAATGGCGGTAGTTCTGGGCACTTTTGACCGCCAGCTCCTTTCCAAGCATCGGCCTGAACAGGAGGCAATCAAGCAGGCCTTTTGCCCTGTTGAAATCCTTATCATAGCGAAAACCCTGAAGCACCTCCGTCAGGATGATATCTCCGATAACGACCAAGTCGTTACCCAACAGAGAATCTAAAAGGTTCGTCTGTTTTGTTATTTTGCCGTTGAAGTAATCAATCCAGACGGAAGAATCTACGACTACCATTTGTCCCTTCTCATCTTATTGAGATCACCTGTCCACTTCAATTTTCCGCGAAATCCCCTAATTCTTTTTTGCCGGTGAACGTCTATAAGCAATTTCAGCCCTTCTTCAATAGCTTTCTTCTTGGTCTTAAAACCGGAGAGCTTAATGGCAGACTCGATCAGCTCATCATCAAGCACAACATTCGTCCTCATAAACGGTCTCCAATAAATGTGTATTTCCTGGACAATTATACACAGTCGGTTCGTTCGTGCAAGGACCCACCGCAAATAAATCGCCCAGGTTTTTGGGTGCCCACAAACTCGCAGTCCGGCAGGGGTCTCCATTTCGGAGGATGCCCCTTAGCCCGTGTTGCTTCTGTTACAAACCCACCGTGTTTATCACCACCCAGCCCCCTCGTTCACAACCCCTGTGCCCACTTATCGAGTCTTTTCTGCATCATATAGTATTCCAGATAACCGCTGTTGCCAAATTCCACGAGGCCTCTATCAATTGTTGAATACCCCAACGATTCATAAAATTTTGCTGCGTTTGTCAGGGCGCGCAACTGGACGGTCCTTACACTATCTGCTGCGGCCTGCCGTTCAAGCTCGTTCATAATCATCCTGCCCAGCCCTTGCTGTTGGTGCGCGGGGTCAACAAATACTCTCAAGATAGTGTCGCCTATAATACTGCCTGTGCCCACGATTTTCCCCTGCATTTCCGCAACCGCAATATACCCATCTTGCGCTGCCTTCAGGATATTTCCCTCCCAGTTGTACATGTCGAAATAGTCCATGATTTCTTCGAGGTAAAAGCCATTGTAACAAACATCTATCGTCCTGTGTATCAGATCTCTTACGCTTTCCAAATCCGAGGACCTGAATCTCCTTACCAGTACCTGCTCTTTCCCTGACATGTTCTTTCCCCTTCAATTTGTCTTCTAATTTGCCCGCGCCTGTCTTGGCTTCCTCGAAAGCCGCGTAAAGGGAAAGAATCCAAACCTGCCTGTTTTATTATTTTTCAGTCTCATATTTCCGGCCTTTCCTTTTTGTCCCCAATAAAAAAGGCCTTTCAAAGCGCTCGGCTCTGAAAGGCCTTTGTGACTTCATATCTTCTGCTCAGAGCATCCTGCGCTTCTCCTTATTCAGTTTGTCGAACAAAAACATAAATGCGCAAAGTCTGCGGCGGGCCACGGCTCGACCTGATGCTCCGAACAAGATGTCTTGCCATAAATGCTTCATTCACTCGATTCCGACAGGCAAATTATCTTACGCCGTTGTATACCATCGCCGATAACAAAAGTCAAGCGGGAATCCTCGACGCCAGACTTTCCCCACATGGGTAAGAAAAGAAACAGCAGGATGTGAGGCTTAGCCGGGATCATACATAAAAGAGAGAAAAAGAAAAAGTTAACCTGGATATTTCACCGGGTTTTGGAGTTTTTCAATGGACAACCGGCCTAACTGCTCGTAGTATATGAAGACCTCAACAACCATCAGAGTCTACGCCAAGAGCCGCTGTTCCAGATAATCTGCGAACGCGGCATAAAAGACGAGCGGCTGATGCGTTTGGATTCGACAAGCTCACCACAGGGGTGCGACAGGGACAATTCAAGGCAGAACACCTGCCACGGGGAGCCAACCATAGATTCGTGGTTACCAACCTGGATGGCCAGCCACAGAAGCTCTACGATGAATTGTATTGCCAGCGTGGTGATCCGGAGAACCGCAGCACGGCAGTTAGTATGGGTGTGAGGGGACTCTGCGCTGAATTTGGCAGACCCGGTACATCCGACAACAGTTGCCCGAAGAACTGCACCTGGCTACAGAATTCAGCACCCAGGTGAAATATCCAGGTTAGCGGACGTCACTATGATTTTTTCTTATTGGCTCTTGTTGTCTTGCGCGCGGCGGCCTGTGTTTTCCACAAGGGTTCGGCCATTTGGGAGCTCCACTTATCAAAAGCCTTTTGCAGCTCTTTCAGAATCTGCGGTCGGTCACTACTCAAGTCGCGGCTTTCGCCAATATCCGAAGCCAGATCGTACAGTCCGGTCTGGCCCGCCATGGTCACCAGCTTCCAGTTGCTCCTTCGCACGGCGTGATTTTCTCCGGCTCGCCAGAAGAGCATGTCGTGCGGCGGCGCCTTTTTCTTGCCCATCAA
>CAZPJZ010000299.1:0-4117 GCA_964586995.1 uncultured Pirellulales bacterium
AATCTTTGGGGTCTGGCCCGTCTCCAGGATATTGACGCCGGGCTTAAAAACATCGGTCTGCTGCAAAGCAACCCGGTGGGCGTAATATTGATATCTTGGCCCTTCCTGGTGGAAGACTTTTTTACCATTGATATAGATGCCATTCATATATCCCGCGCTCCAGCTTGCCCAAACCAGTTGAGCAGCAACCGCTTTGGTCAGGTCACCGGTGACATCAAAGCGCTGTTGCATCCGACCTGCCCGCGTGACCCACCGCTTGGGAACATCGTAGGGCTTGCACAGTTCGACCGATAGGCCCGGCCGCACCAGCTCAAGGCCGCTTACCGCCTCGGTCATATAAATCAAGTCCGTTTCGTCGATAATCCGGCCGGCAATCTGCACGCGCTCTTTTTGATCGGGCACCCACAATGTATCCCACGTCACTTCAAATGGGGCGACTGCGGCCGAGCCAAGATGGTGCATAATTTTGCCATGGAAGAAGTGATAATGCCACTGCCGATATAGGCCATCACCTTCAAAATTAACGTCCTCATAGTGACCGATGTAGTCAACCTGCTTGATCTTGCCATTGGGGCTTTGGGCCTCAGCTTGTAGCTGGACGCTGCGCCCGATGGTGTCTCCTGATTTCGGGGAAGTCATTTTGCCCACGGGGTGTGGTTTTCTCGCCGGGTCATAGTAGATGCGAAAATGCACGCCATAGATGAGATTCTGAGGCCAGTTCCAGGAATGCTCCGGGCTTACCCGCATTCGGAACCGGTTGCCGGAGGTTCTCAAGAACGACAGCGGAACCGAAACTACCGGATAAATATGGTGCTGATAGTCCCACTGGGGATAAGGTATGGACTGAGCTTCCGGAATTTCAAGCCAGTCGTTGTCGTTGATTCCAATTGCAAGCCCACGAGTGCCATCGTGACATAGAATTTTCTCAATTACGATCTCAGCTTTTATCGCTTGTTCGAGATCAAAATTATGAGGCAAAGCGATGACTCCTTCGTAACCGACTTTGCCTCCCACGCGCAGAGCACCTCCGGCGTCGCCATCTTCTTTGTACCATACGTACTCTCTGAAAACATCGCCAGGAACCGGATGAGCGGAAAGTTCAACACCAACAAATGCCTGGGAAACAGCCAGGATAAGCGCCAACCAACCATTGCGAGCCATTAGATTGCTTCCTGTCTAAACCATAAAATTTTTGAGGTCCTGAGCAATAACACGCTCTTGCCCTGTCGCAAGAAATATATCGATATGATCCTGGCTCACCGGAGCGGTAGCACCCGTTTGAGTGGCGACTATGGCACCCATGATATTGCCGAACTCACAGGCAGAGACCAGGCTCTCGCCACGAAGGAGCTTATGAACAAAGCCTGCCGTAAACGCATCGCCACAGCCGAGCGAGTCGACCAGATTAACTGGCTATCTTGGCGCCCGGCATCGTATTGCGTAGTGGATCATACTCAAGGTAACCTGAATATTCGGCTGAGCGCCGAGCCCATAGACCACAAGGTCGGCTTCTTTGAAATCCTCGTCCCCAGTATAGCCATTGGTCGTGATGATGCAGAACATACCAGCAGCCCTGATAATTTTTCGACTGTCAAATTAACTGCGAGTTCGTTTGAAGTCGAGCATACTGCCTCCTATCAGGCCATACCTGCACAGCCGAATAGTCTTATATTCTCAACAACGGCTTTTTTAACTTCCTCGAACTGAGCATTTATAACCTTAAGCGGGTCGTATTCGCTGCTATGAGCATTGTGGTAGGCGACAAAACCGTCGATAAAGGCATATTTAAGCTGCGTCGATATATTTACCTTTGCACAACCTAACGCGATACACTTTTTGAATACATCATCTGCCAGGCCCGTCCCACCATGCAGGGCTATAGGAGTTTTGGTCCTGGCAGCGATTTGCTCGAGCCTGTCGTAGGCGATCTTCGGTTCACCTTTATAAATGCCGTGCGCGGTTCCAATAGCCGGCGCGAAGCAATCCGGTTCGACCTTCGAGCAAAACTCGACGGCTTGTTCCACGTCCGCAAGATGAGCGTCCTGGTGCTTAACGTGAATGTCATCTTCCACGCCGACAATGGCCCCCAATTCAGCCTCTACGGTGACACCTTTCGGCCGAGCCGTCTGCACCACTTGACGGCTCAGAGCAAGATTCTCCTCGAAAGGTTTCGACGATGCGTCAATCATCACGGAAGTCCAGCCGGCCTGAATACACTCTTTGATAAGGTTCAAATCCTTGCAATGGTCCAGATGCAAAGCGATCGGAACCGCTGCCTGCTTAGCCAATTCTCTTACCCAGGACATGATCGTAGCGGCGCCCCAAAAGACGACGGTTTTTGCTGAAGTCTGAATTATCACCGGGGAACTTGAATGTTCCGCAGCTTGGACTACGGCCTTGGTAGAGTTATAATCCAGGATATTGAATGCACCGACCGCGTATTTGTGCTGCTGCGCTTTTCTGAGTATTTGTGACATATTCTCCAGTGCCATTTCTGAATCCCTCTTAATATAGTTCAGCGTAATTGATTGATCAGCACTTTGAAGATTTCCGCTGAATGTGCCGCAAGCCTGAAAATATCAAAGTCTCCGTCACCTTCCAGGTCGCCGACCTGACCGTTGTAGATGCCCTCGTTGGTGATGAGTAGCTCGTCCCACTCGAGGTTGTTTCCGCGATTCAGGAAGATGATGACCGGGAACTCCGTAGCCCCCAGCGTGCGGGCGCGACCCGCGTTGACACCGGCCAGCACATCATAGTGTCCATTACCGTTGAAGTCGTAGACCTGGAGGGTATGAACAGCCATGAGCTTGTCGGTGATGACGTGCTCCTTCCAGGGTTCCTTGCGCGGGTCCTGGGCGAAGTACCAGGAAACGGGATAGCCGGCCCGCTCGGAGTGCGAGAGGAAGACCTCTACGCGCCTGTCGCCGGTGATGTCGCGGCAGAATACCTTCGTGGCGTTTCGGGACCAGTCGCCGGTCTGATTGTGCCATTTCTCGTCGATGTAGCGGACGGTCCACTTGGCAGTCAGATCGCCGCCCGGGTTCTCGACCCAGTAGCCGTTCGTCGCCACGTCAGGCAGGCCGTTGCCCGTGATGTCGCCCACGTCCAGCCCTTCGTGAAGATTGGGGATGGCGAAATCCTGTACCTTTGTCCAGGATGTGGGCGAATCCTGGCGGAAGACAAGGAACCGATTGCCCTCGAATGTGATGGCCACGAGGTCTACCTTGCCGTCCCCGTTGAAGTCCGCCAGCTTGACATCCTTGATGCAGGCGGGTGCCCGGCCGATGCGGTGGGGCTTCCAGGAATTCTTGGCCGGATCGCCCTCCGACCTGGGGTTCTCGTACCAGTATATCTCCGTTGGGGCGCCGGCCTGCTTCCATTCGCCAGGATGCGCCAGGCCGAGCACATCTATGTGACCATCGTTGTTGATGTCGGCGGCGTCAAGAGCGCCGGCAGCAAATGGGCTCCCGTTGGGGGCGTTCTCGGCGATGACGTGCCGCGTCCACCTGTGGCGGGGCCGCCGAGCCCCATCGTGGGTCTGATACCAGCACAGTACGCCTCCATGGCCGTTGTTGTCCTGCAGAAGGACGTCCAATAGGCCGCTGCCGTTGACATCACCCAGCGCGCGGGCCCACCACAACACGGCGTTATCTTCCATCTGAATGGCCTCAAACGATAACTTTGGCCGCCCTGATGCAACCGAGTGAGTTGCAATCAGCAGAATACAGACAACCAAATAAAGCCTAACCGCACATTTTGTTTCAATTTGGTTCATAAATTAAGTGTCCTTTCAACTGCTTCTATGATATCATTTTCCTGTGGAACCAGCCCGCAGCCTCGATCTGCTGAAGCGCCTTTCGCGCAGTTGTGTTGCTGACCCCTTGTTTTTGAATTAGCTCGTTCTCAGGAGGTGCCTTCATGATCGGCTGCAACTGGCCCGCCCGGATCAGTTCAGCGATTTCCCGACCGATATGGTAATACTTTGGAATTGTCCTGCTCTCTAAACTCATATCAACACTAAAAGCTTAACAGACTAAGATAGGCAAACCAGCAGAACAGGGCAAACCTTTTCAGAAGATTTTTCCATTCTTTTTGTCTTTCCTTGTCCGCAAGCAAG
>CAZPJZ010000300.1:0-4116 GCA_964586995.1 uncultured Pirellulales bacterium
AAAGACGAACATAGAGGAGATTAAGAAAAAAAACCTTCCGGTAGTCAGGAAACATGACGTTCAGAGAGCATCGCTATTCGGCTCCTTCGTTAGAGGCGAGCAAACGGAGGATAGTGGCATCGATATTCTGGTGGAATTCAAGGATAGAGAAAACAAAACGTTGCTTGATCTTGTAGGCCTTGAGTTGGAGCTTCAAGAAACCCTGAATCGCAAAGTAGATGTCCTGACCTATCGCTCCATACATCCTTTGCTCAGAGATTATATCCTTAAAGAACAGGAAGTTTTTTATGAAGAGAAACCACAGGATATTTCTTGAACATATACCAGGCATGAGAGATAAACTCATACACGGATACTTCATGGTTGACATCGAATTTACCTGGGCAGTTGTTAAGAAGGACCTGCCAGCACTTAAAGAACAAATTTCTAACATCTTGGAGCAAACCACAGATGCCTGAAAGGCAATAGGAATTACGAGGGCATAGGGCCATAAGGCGTATGCACCATGTTATTTACAATAAATAATATCATTTATTCCGTTATAGGCTCTTAGTCTTCGGACTTGTCTGGCGGGTGATTACCCGAGATTCAGGCGGCGGTTTTTGTCCGCGTTTGCACCTCGAAACACGGTTGAATAACTGCGCCGCACATCTCAAGTTGCCGGGATACCCGGGCCTATTCGGCGTCCAGTACTGCTGCGGTCACTGCCGGGCCTACGGCATGACTGCTGCCGGCTCCGTCTGTACAGCGTACTGCTCCGGTGTGGATGCTGCCGGCGGGCGTCTTTTCTTGCGGCGGTTTATCGTTCGGCGCTCATACCGCACCAGGCAGCTATCATCTGCAGCAACCTGAACCGCTTCCATGGCGGTGGGGGCAAAGGCGTCGGCCCCGATTTCCTCCCATAGGCCCTCGGCCCGATTGAACAGGCCGCCGCTAACCATTACGCGCATATCCGGCCAGGCATTTACGCCTCTTATGGTGTCTATGAGTCGGCGGACTTCCGGCGCCTGCTTGGGGGCCGTGCCGTAGATCAACAAAACGTGGGGGGCATACTCGTTGACAAACCCAAGAATATCGTCGTTGGTCAGCCCGCCGCCCAAAAACCGCACCTCCCAGCCATCGCTCTCGAACAGGTCCACCATCATTTGGGCACCAAGCTCTTGCAGCTCATGCGGAGCACAACAGATGACGATTTTCTTGTTTCTGCTGGGCCGACGCGGCAGCTTGTTCTGAAGCTGGTCCACGATAGTCCGGTTAATTCGTGTGGCCAGGTGTTCCTCCGTTGGCGTGATCTTGCCCGCCCGCAACAGCCGCTCAATCTCCACCATTATGGGCCATATTATGTGCACGTACACCGAATTGGCCGGTATGCCCGACTGCAGCGCTTCTTCTATGACCGCGCGGCAGCCTCTTCTGTCACCTCGCAGCACGGGTTCCAAATAACGTACCAGGAAAGCCTCATTTACCATTCTGCGGATCCTTAAAAAATCTTCCGAAAGATATATTTCCTATCTTAACATTGTTGGCGTTAGTAAATGCGCTTATGTAAAAATAGGCAAAGTTTACTCTAAGTAGTCTAACTATCGGAGGCAGGTTCAAAAAAACTTTAGTTAAAATAGATAATCCGGAATGGTCAGTCCATATCCCCCTAAATTATTGTAAATAAACAAGTGATTTCCTCGTGTGTTTTATAGGACTCAAGCCGCATGGTCGCACTGAAATGCCGCTTTTCGTAAAAATTTCTGCCTCTATCCGAGCCGCCCAAGACGGTCGAAGTTCCGACAAACGGCTTGTCGATAACGAACGAAGCAAACAAAGGTTGCAGTCCAACGGCAAGTTGCGATAATGGAGCAGTCAGATTGGCAGGACGCGATATAACTGCCGAGGATTTAGCAGCAGATGTCGTCAGGTGGCACATGGCAACCGGCAGGCGGTCCCATGTACATCACAACGAGCGGCTTGTATGAGTGGGCGGCCATCGGAGCAAGAGCATAATGGCTAAGGCAAGGCCGGACGAAGAGATCTTGGAAATTGCGATCTCCAGAGAGGTGGAGGCGTATTATTTCTTCCTGGCCCTGGCCAGTCGCGTCAAGAGCGACGCCATGCGCAGGATATTTGAAGACCTGGCCAAAGAGGAATTGGAGCACAAGGCCAAGCTGGAGCTGGAGGTAATGAAGCTGGGCCGGACGGTGGACGTAAAACTAAGGCCCGGCCGCCCCGTCAACGAATACATCATCTCAGATACCGACCTGCCTCTGGATATGGATTACAAAGATATGCTTCTTCTGGGCATGGAAAAGGAAGAGGCATCGTTTCGGATGTACATCAGTCTGCTACCCAACGTGCACGATGACGAATCGCGAGAGCTGCTTCTGGCGCTGGCCGAGGAAGAGGTCAAGCATAAGCTGCGTTTCGCAACGGAGTACGAATTGCTGCTGGAGAAGCGTGAATCGTGAAGCGTGCAGTGCCTGACTTGCCTGACCGGCTCACAGAGTTCGCAGTTCTGCGCCGACCGACTCGGCCAGTGACTTTATGATACCGGCTTGGAAGCCGTCGACGGCCTCGTGGGTCAATGTGCCCTGCTCATCTCGAAAACGCAGAGAAAGGGTGACACTTTTCCGCCCCGGCGGGATGCCTTTGCCGCGGTATATTTCTACAAACGTGACGTCCTCCAGCTCATCGGGCGACTTGGTTCTGATCGCCTCAACGATGTCAGCCCAGCGAATGTGCTCGTCTACAACGAGCGAAAGGTCGCGCTGTATGGCTGGAAATCTGGGGATCGGCTTGACCTTTAGGGGTCCGCCGTGCAAAGCCACCAACTGCTCGAACTCCAGCTCCGCACCGACAGGCCAAAGGTCTTTGAAGTCGAACTTCTGCCTCACTCGCTGTGAAAAGACTCCGGCGGCGCCGATGGTCCTGCCATCAACGGTGATCTGCGCCCCGGCTTGCGCCCAGGCTAACTCGGCCGGCTTAAACTCAACCTGGGCATCCCTGTCAATACTCCTTATCAGCCCCTCGACGGCGCCCCGCAGCTCTCGGAAGTCACTGTCGCAGACCAAAGCCAGCTTGGTCTTTTCGATGGGCAGGCTGCTTTTTTTGCCGGTGGGCACAAAGGTATCGGCGATTTCAAATACCCCGCAGGGCAGATTCCCCGCGTTCAGGTTCGTCTCCAGGACCCCCAACAGCGAGCCCAGCAGAGTCTGGCGAAGCAGATTTGCACCCTTTCTGGATTCATCCCGAACACCCATATACTGCCCGGCGCCCGCCGTGAAAAGCTCGGCGACAAAATTATCGACAAAGCCGACACTGATTGCCTCGTAGAACCCGCAGCCGTTCAGGTAACTGCCGATCGACTCAGCTAATCTCTGACGCGAGTCCACCGGCACCGCTTCGATCTGGATTTTTCGCTCGGTGTGCACTTTGTCGTAGCCGTACACACGCGCGACCTCTTCGATCAAATCGACCTCGCGGTAGACGTCACTTCGCCAGGATGGCACCGAGCAGACTATAACATCGGCTTTCAGCCGGGGCTGGAAACTCAGCGCCGACAGTATCCGCAGCACCTCCTTGGTGGGCACCTCGATACCCAGCAGCTTATGCAGCCGCGAAAGCCGAAGCGTCACTTCCGTCCGGGCCTTTTTCTTGGGGTAAACATCAACCACGCCTTTGGCCACTTTGCCCCCTGCCGCCTGTGTAATTAGCTGGGCCGTGCGTTTGGAGGCCCAATCCACGCCCTGAATATCGACGATCCGCTCGAATCGAAACGCCGCCTCGGACGGCAGGGCAAGCCTGCCAGAGGTCCTGCGGATGCTGACCGGGTCGAAGTACGCATCCTCCAGAAGAACGGTTTTCGTCGCCTCGCCCACCTCGGTGTCTAACCCTCCCATCACTCCTGCAACGGCCACGGGCCCTCGCGGGTCGGCAATAACCAGCATGTCGGGCGTCAGCTCGCAGCGCGTGCCGTCGATGCTGACTATGCGCTCGCCGGCCACAGCTTTTCTGATGATGATTTTGCCCTGGGCTATTTTGCGGTAGTCGAAGGCGTGGGGCGGCTGACCGGTCTCCAGCATCGCGTAGTTGGTCGCATCGACCACGTTGTTGACGCTTCGCAGGCCG
>CAZPJZ010000301.1:0-4115 GCA_964586995.1 uncultured Pirellulales bacterium
TCGACTTGGGAGACCTTTTCTGTTAACACGTTTAAGGAAACGCCATTCGGGACAGCCACCTATTTTTACAGGCCCGCTATTTTGTTTTTCACCTGCCTGTCTTCGGTCGACTAATTGGCCGAGTTGACTGATTCACTCATCTCCGCATCGAGGCACGAACCACCGCCATTCGTCACTGTCACCGATTTCCCACAGAGGATAACGAAACGGGCAAATTTATTTAAATAGACTATCTTATTTTCGCCTTAAGTTCAGTAGCTTCTTGTATTAATCTGGGTGACCGCTCCTCATCTGTCGTGGGTTCCTTAATGTATTCGAGATATTTGCTACGTTCCCTATCAGCAGCAATATACTCATTGATTCTATTGAGTGCCAATTGGTATTGTGATTTAGCTTTCGATTGAAGTCCATGCCGTTCATAGAACTCTCCGATTAGTTTCATCATCCCGTAGTTAGTTCCTTGATTTACAATTGCTGCAAAACTATCTGTTGTTGCAATTGCTTTTTCGTCAGAACCTAACTTCTCATAGTAACCCATCAGCGAAATATGAGCTACGTATTGCGGACGCGATATTCTTCTAATAAAAAAACCATTGACATCCATAGCAACAATGCGGTCCGCCTGTAATGTCTCTGTGAACTGTTCGACATTTGCAATAACCTTTTCAAGTTCCTCTGAGGCTTCTTTACACTTTTTCTGATGCCCATATATCTCTGAAATGAAAATTCGCGCGACATCCGCGGTGTAATTCGGATATTTATCCAAATGTTCAAAATAAGTAAGAACTTCTTTATCCTGCTGTGGTATAGCTCCGGTTCTGTCGAACGGTTTGCTTGTCTTTACAGAACCATCCGGATTGAGAGAAAATAAACTTCCCTGGTTATACAACCACACATCATCAAATTCACAGCCCCCACCTGCAGACCACACCGGTTTTACAATGGTTTTTTCGTTAGCATATTTTTTGATAATGCTTCTTAGCGCTTCAATCGCCGCTTCGGCATCACCGAAATACCCCTTGGAATAAGCCTCTGCGTTACTCTTTAGATCATCAATCCCCGCCTTACCTTCAAATTCGAACTTCCCGCAGGCAAGAATTAATTCTGCATCATCCGCCCACTGGCTATTTGGAAACCTGCTGACAATCTGTTTCAATGCTTCTTTTCGTCCCAGCCAATGTTTTTGGCGCTCGGCATAAGGATAATTAACCAAAAGATTTTTCCATATAGGTGCCTCGTCAATCATCATTAAATCCCAGCGTTTAGTTGCGGGTGCATTCTGGCCTGCATAAACGAAATTTTGAATTACCAGAAGACTCTCGACGAGAATGGCAATAGAAATTGTTTGTTTTTTTAACATATTTTCACCTCAATTTTCTAAAAATATCTGTATAGAAACATCACGGAGCTTATGGTCCCAGCCAAGGTTCTAATACTTCAGAAGGATCCGATTCATAATGCCGATGGCTCGGCGCTTCGCATCCTGAACTTTGTCCGGGTTGTGCAGACACCCAAACATCTATTATTGGGCTTACGCTAATGCGCTTCTTATACTCTATAAACAAATCGTCTTCATAATCGCCCCAACTACTGGTGTCCAAGTGATATGCAGTAGTGGGGTCATACTGATTATTTTCTGCTTGAGACCATTCATGAAATCCAAACACGTAATTTGCAGAGCCATAAGTTCCAACGGGATCTATTGTTCTGGTTCTTTGGCCAACCATATCACCAACTCCTATGGCATCGGAGCTATAGAAATACGAACCTCCAGCAGCCCATCTATTTTCTGAGGCACTCACTCCGAGTGAAGAAACTAATCGAACAAAATCGCTTGCAAGGCGATTACAATTATAGTTCCAGTTATAATGGCTGGAAAATCCGCCGGATAGGATAGCGGCACACGCTCCCGCTTTAGTGGTAGCTGAGTCGGCCCATGTGCAGGCATAATCAAGAATGTACTTTTTCGGTGAAGCCTCGGGTGCCTTTGGTGCTTCAAAAACCCTATACACTTTGTGCGGCCCGCTGGTATTAGCCATATCGATCCATTGATT
Organism: uncultured Pirellulales bacterium; assembly: GCA_964586995.1. GTDB lineage: Bacteria > Planctomycetota > Phycisphaerae > Sedimentisphaerales > Anaerobacaceae > JAFNGF01. The sequence goes on from CAZPJZ010000301.1 coordinate 2,055, forward strand.
TGTACCCGAAGGAACTCTGTATTTCCAGATGAAAGTGTATTGCTGCGATCCTATCTGGTTGGGTAGTCTTTCGGTCGAGCGGTGGTCTGAACGCGCCGATGGCCAGTTTTTGACAGTAATTTCATTCGACAGGAAGGTGCAGCCGGTTGGTTGGTCCTCGAGGTCCACATAAATTGGCGTTGAATACGTAAGGTTCAGAGGTGCCCAGAATTTGCCTCCTACATACAGAAATTTGTATTTTGTATAGCAGGCGGGGTTGTATGGACTACTTACTCGCTTCCAAACTGGATCGCTCACGCCATAGATATCATGTTCGTCACCCGCATAGTAGTCGAGGAAACTAACCTCGTCCGGCTCGAGAAGGACCTGGTCTATTGTAACCCTTCTTTCCTCGATGGGGCGGCATCCAGCCATCAAGTATTGGGTTCCAACATTGTTGAAGGGCACGTCAATCGTCTGCCCGGCGCCGCTCACCATGCCCGACCAGACAGGAGTGGCGAACGGCCAGCTTGCATCTACCGGATAAGGCAAAGCCTTAAAGGTATATCTGGCACCCTTTAAAACAACAATGGTTGATTCTGTGACATCAAGCCATTCCGTCGCTGGATGCGGCATGACGTAGATTCCGTCCACTCCCACCGCGCTAACAAGGCGGGTGCACGTGCCAGACTTGTCAGGGCCAAGACCCACACAGGAATCATGGTCCCACACCCTCAGTTTGACCGTGTAATTTCCGGCCGTCTCATATGCATGGTACACTGCGGAACCATCGGCAGCACTGAGTGAATAATCATAAACCCCATCGTTTGTCCAATCAAACTCATACAGGCGTATCCCACTTCGCAGTGGTAACCCGCAGGACGGACAAGCCGTCAAAGGACAGCCCGTACACGGACAAGCATCCGGGTCGTGGGACAGACATGCGTCGAACCTTACAGACGAGCCTACACATACGTACCGATCCACCGATAAGTCTGCTACCGGGGGATTCCCCCAGGCATAGGTCTTGGAAGCAGCAGATGTCACAGCCGCCAAAACGCAAATTGAAATTAAGCATTTGGTTTTCATTTGCTCTCTCCCTTACGGTTTATGAAGTCCCAGTATCTTGAAAGACTTTCCGCAACACTAATCATCTCAGAATCAGGGTAATCGTTAGGTAGTCTGCGACAGATATCCTGTATTATTGCACCGGCGTCGGCTTGGGGAATACGTTTGGAAGTCGCCAATTCGTTGAAGCACTGAGCGGTCCTAAACAGGGCCTGGTCGGCCCGCTTATAATCGGGCCAGTTTCCAAGCACCTTTTCATAGTATTCTATGGCCTTTTCATATTCACCGAGTCGCTGGTGACAAATGCCCGAGATATAACAGATTTCTGGCCCAGCGGAAGAATCTGGCCATTGGTCCAGGACTGCCTGGCCGGTGCTTATGACCTTCGTGAAATACTCTTTCGCCTGAGCGTCCAGGCCTTGGCTTTCGTACCGAAAAGCCAGGTCGTAATCCGCCTCCGCAACCTGCCATAACACAACAGCAAGATCCGGATGGTCGTTGAAATCATTCGTTAGAGTCTGAATAGCGCTTTGGGCCTCGACGTCAAGACCGAGACAAATATATGACATCACTGCGGACTTGCGTGAATTGATGTCTACATCGCAAGACCACCTCCCTACAATATATTGATAGAGCTGGTCAGCCCTCTGGTTATTTCCGGCCTGGCTGAACTTGTTCGCTATCTTGTAGACCTCTCTGGACAGAGTTGGCTGACCAGCGAATAAAGTGAGAAGTTTGTCAAGAGCCGCATCGGCCGCAGCGTGGTTACCATCGCGAATGTGAGACCTAACGATCCTTACCTGCGACCACATCGTATAGATATCGTTGGGGAAAGACGCGACGTTGTATTGGTAAAGCTCCAGAGCCTTGGCATATTTGCCAACCTCTTCATATTTCCTGGCTACATAGTGAATCTGCTGCGGCAAGGTCGGTTGCTCTGAGTACGTGGTAAGAAGTTTAGCAAAGGCAGCATCGGCAGCGGCATCATCACCTTTACGGATATAATATTTGGCA
>CAZPJZ010000302.1:0-4095 GCA_964586995.1 uncultured Pirellulales bacterium
CTGTATCACCGTAAAGGGTAGAATAGCCGACGGCAGTCTCGCTCTTATTGCCGGTAGTTAAGACCAGATAAGAGAAACGATTGCTCAGCGACATCAATATAGTGCCGCGAATCCTGGCTTGAAGATTCTCATGCGCTATGCCGTGGGCTGTCCATCCTTCGACTGCCGCCAGTGTTTGGTCAAACTTGTCAACCACACTGGAAATAGGGATTGTCCGAAATTCAATACCCAGATTTTTTGCAACCTGCTCGGCATCGCAGATTGTCGCAGGACTATTGAACCTGGAGGGCATTGTTACGCCGACCACATTTTTGCTGCCGAGCGCATCTACGGCTATCGCCGCGGTTACCGAAGAGTCGATTCCGCCGCTCAGACCGATCATGACTTTCTTAAAGCCGTTCTTCAGCACGTAGTCTCTGGTTCCCAGGACAAGCGCTGCGTGGACCTCGGTCACAGGATCCGCCTGCTCCCATGCAATAGTGGCTGCATCCGTGCTTTTTACCTGCTCGACTTGGACTTTCTCGCCGGCCGCTACAGAAATATCGGCGACCAGCAAATGTTCGGCGAAGCCTTTTGCCTGACTTATGATCTTCCCTGATGAATCTAAGAACATGCTCCGCCCGTCAAAAACCAGTTCATCCTGTCCGCCGACAAGGTTGCAGTATGCGACCGAACATTCGAAGTATTTGGCGCAGTGGCTGAGCATTTGCTGTCTTTGGCCAAGCTTGCCGACATGAAAAGGAGAGGCTGATATGTTTATGATTATGTCCTTTACCGGTATTTCCCTCAGACACTTGTCCATCCATTCGAGCTGCCAAATATCTTCGCAAATCGTAAGCACTACCGCTATGCCGTTAATGTTCACAATAACTGAGCCGCTACCGGGCCGAAAATATCTTCTCTCGTCAAACACTCCGTAATTGGGCAAGATACACTTGCGGTACACCCTTTTTATCTGGCCTTCTTCTAGCATTGCAAGTGAGTTGAAGTATCCCCTGTCGGCAGATTCGGCAAAACCCGCTATGATAACATTGCTGGGACAATCTCTTGCCAACTGTTCGATGGCCCGGTGGTTGTCCTCAAAAAAGTGCTTTTTCAGCAGCAAGTCCTCCGGCGGATAGCCGCACACCGCCATTTCAGGAAAAACCAAGACTTCGACGCCGAGCTTCTGTGCCTGCTCGTAGAGCCGCCGCATGATTTTAACATTGCCCGAAATATGCCCCACTGAAGCGTTGAATTGGCCCAAGCCCACTCGCAATCCCATACAATATCCCTTTAGTCTACTCTAAATCTCAAGAGCATGTAGAAGCACCAAGCCGTCAAGTTTCGCGCCATAGCCAGCGGTCAATGGCTAGCCCTGCTTACTCGCCTACCTTTTGATTTGCCGCGCTACCCACAAGATGCCGCTGGCTGCACCGCCTGCCGCAGACACCTGTGGGTCAGCGTGTGGCGAACTTCTTTGTTGCTTGCAATAACCGTGCCACGATGGATTCTGTTCCGCCGAAGAATCTTAAGTGCCTATAGTAAAAGCAGATATGAAGACAAGAAGAAAGGCGACGATAATTATTTACTCTACAAAAATGTAGACGCTCGCTGTCACCGCTACCAAATAGGTGCATCTTTTTTTATCAGATGTATTTGGGGGTGATGCCGTACTTCTTTATCTTGTAGCCCAGGATTCGTTCGGTTATTCCGAGATATTTAGCGGCTTTTCGCTGCTGGCCGCCCGATTTTTTCAGGGCGTCAACTATAAGCTCCCTTTCCATATTCGCGACTACCTCAGGCATAGTGGCTTTTGCCACAGGCTCAGTCTTCTTTATCATCTGAAGCGACGGCGGCAAATGCTCGGAGCGAATCACATCGTCATCGCACAACAGGACAGCTCTTTCGATGCAATTCTCCAGCTCGCGGACGTTGCCCGGCCAATGGTATCGGGTGAGCATCTCAATCGCGGGCGTGGAAATTCGGGTAATGGCCTTGTTGTTTTCCGCCGCCAGCTTCTCCAGAAAGTGATCCGCCAGGAGCATGATGTCATCCTTGCGCTCGCGCAGCGGCGGCATGTAGATTGGAAATACGTTGATGCGATAGTACAGGTCCTGGCGAAAAAGCTCTTTCTCTATCTGCTCTTCCAGATTCTTATTTGTCGCTACGATGATCCGGACATTTGCCTTTATGGTTTCAAGGCCGCCCAGCCGCTCGAACTCTTTGAACTGGATGACCCGCAGCAGTTTGACCTGCAGGCTTGGAGGGAAGTCTCCGATCTCGTCGAGGAATATTGTGCCGCCGTGTGCTCGCTCGAATCTTCCCAGCTTCCTGTCGGTGGCGCCGGTAAAGGCGCCTTTCTCATGTCCGAAAAGTTCGCTTTCCAGCAATGTCTCGGGTAGCGCCGTACAGTTCACCTTCACGAACGGGCCGTCAGCACGAGGACTATTATAATGAATCGCATGGGCAACAAGGTCTTTGCCCGTTCCGCTTTCACCGCGTATCAGAACGGTCGCATTGCTGTCTGCGACTTGCTCGATAAGACGATAGACCGACTGCATCGCATTGCTGCTGCCCACCATATTGTGTATGTTGAAGCGGGTCTTCAATTCCTGGCGCAGGCGGACATTTTCATCGCGAAGCCTTTGGCGGTCGGATTGCACGAGTCTATTGAGCTTGACCGCCTGGGCCACCATTGTGGCGATGATGTTGAGCAGTCTGACGTTGTCCTGAAAATCGTTCTTGCTGCCGGCCTGTCTATCGACGCTCAGCGCGCCGATGGTTCTGCCCTCCAGTTTGATGGGCACGCAGAAAAAGGCGATCCTTTCGCCCTTGGCCTGTTTTCTCGACCGGGTCCGGTGCAGAAACCGCGGGTCTTTGGAGATATCCGGCACGATGATTTCTTTGCCGGTCTGCACTACCATGCCGGTGATGCCCTCGCCGACCCGGTACGTGCCCAGTTTTTTGGATTTTTCGCTCAGCCCGTGCGCGACTTTGATGCTTATGGTTTCGGTCTCCGGATCGAGTAAAGTAATCGTCCCGCGGCGGAGCTTCAGGTGCGCATCCAGCGAGTTGAAAATGGATTTGAGACTCTCTTCCAGGTCGAGCGACTCAGCGAAGGCCTTAGAAATGTCGCTCAAGAGCTGGACTTCCTCGGCAAGCTTGGCTTTCATGGTAGTCCTTTCGTCCACTACGCGGTGCTATCATAACAGAATTGTAGATTTTCCCCAAGTAGTTACAATTTTGTCGCCGCGGCGGGGCCGCTCATTTTCACGGTGACGGGCGGCAGCCATTGAAATCTCGCTACGAATCAGGTCTGCGCCGGCCGACCATGCAATCGCGGGCGATTTTTTAACGAAAATTCCGAAAAGACCTATAATATCCTTGGCACTGCAAGATAAAACCGTTATTATTTGCAGTTGTACAGCTTAAGGGGGTTGGGTGGCAGCCCGCAGATATACCGGGCTGCGTGGACAAATGTTACAGTTTTCCGAAAGGAGGTGGTCGCAGGAAATAACTTACAGCTTCGACATCGGGGCCTTGAAAGGAGATAGGCTCGCTCAGCAAAGTGGAACGTTTTTTACGAGAGGAGGTGATGGCGACAAGAACGGTTAAGAATTGAGTGCCTTTGACAAGGAAGGAGGCTCAACATGAAAAGGAGTTCAACACTGACCATAGTGATTGTGGCGCTTCTGCCCACGATCGCCAACGCATATTACTCTTATCACGTCCCTGTGCGGTATCGTACTCGGTACTCGCCCTACGCTTTTAGCTACAAACATCCTTCCGGTCTGATACCGGGTTACCTTGGTTATTCGCCGTATGCCTTCGGTTATCGCTCTAGCGGTTTGGTCCCCTACTGGTTTCGGTACTCTCCGTATGCCTTTGGCTATGAACATCCTTCCGGCTTGATTAGTGACTACTGGTGCGGCTTCTATCGTTACGATGATGCTGGTTATGAACACGACGGTGTGGCTGATTGTGATTCTCGCAGCTCTGGCGGGGCCGCTGATCGTGAGCAGCCTGAGCTGTTGTACTACCAGATGAGGCAGATGCACGAGGAAAACCTGACGGCCCGTGACGAGAGGATAAGGAAGCTAAAGAGCGATAGAC
>CAZPJZ010000303.1:0-4084 GCA_964586995.1 uncultured Pirellulales bacterium
GCCGCCGATAGCCGTGGAGCATACTCCCCGAATTTCAACTCGATAAGGGGCTTGTGTACCACTTCGTATGACTTCTCACCGAAGATATCCACAAGCCACTTCTCTGCTCTGAGGTCCTCAATCCTCCTCCAAGCCGAGTGGCCCTGAGCCTTTACAGAGATGATCCCCCAGCCGAACTTTAGCCTCTCCAGGAAGTTGAAGGGGGGAAAGAATAAAAGGTCCCAAGGCTCACCGAAGGGGTATAGCCGGCCATTGTAGAAGAGTCCCATCTTGGTTTTCACCCAGTGGAGACGCTTGTAGAGGCCCAGTTCACGTAACGTCTCTAGGAGATGACGATCGCCACGGCAGATGAAATGGTAGTACCGCTCGATCTCTCCCCCGCCCATCCTGAAGGAACTGGCCAGTCCTCCTAAGACATTCTCCTTCTCGAGCACAGTCACTTGGGCTCCGCTCTTGGACAATCGATAGGCGGCCATCAGACCGGCTATTCCGCCGCCCACAATGACTACCCTCATGGGATAACCCTCCGCCCTCTCGCTCGATTCAAAGGGTCCATTGTTTCCCGTACTTGGGGTCTCTAAGGATCCGGTCCCGGTAGCGCTTTCCAGCCACCAGATAATACCAAATGTAATACCAGGTCAAGGCCCCCAGGACGCAAAGGCGAAAGAGAGGGGTATCAAATACTAGCCTCTGCAGGAAGGATCTCCTCAAGAAAATCTCTACCAAGGCGACTGGGTTGTTCCTTGCTCTCTTGAAATTCAGGTTGGAGATCTCTTCACCCTCGATCCGAATCGAGTTAGGGTCAGATTTTCCCAACCCTATTCTCGCACAGAGTTGAATATGAGAGATCGTTTGAGGGTCGAAGCCCATCATCTTGGCCGCCACGGTATCAAGGGCTACGATATCCCCGGAGGCGAGCACGCGATCGGCTATCCTGGGGATGCCCGACTTGGGGCCGTTCCCCTCTAGGCCGATGGTTCCATCCATTACGGCGAACCTTGGCTTCAAGAGCGAGTTGACGTCAGCCAGCGCCCGGTCGACCACTAGGTGGTGCTTGTGTCGCAACTCCGTCAGACAGCCCCACTGGTTCTTGATGGCTCCGGTGATAACCGTTCGCCCATGGGTCTTCATCACGGGTATAGTGATCAACTGGGTGTGTAGGAGTATCTCCGGAACATCTATCTCTTGGAGAACCAAGCCTTTATCAATGGATCTCCTATGATATTGGCCATAAGACATGTTGATCCATTCCACATCGTACCTCTGACAGAGATCGAGGATGCGCGTTTGGCGAGCGGCCTTCTCCACATCCACCAGGACCTGGTTAGACTCCACGATATAGATTCTACCAACGTAATCCCTGATGGTCTGGATGACCCCTTCCACCACCCAGGGCGAAGTCACGGCCCCAGGGAGGAAGAAATCGAAGGTTAGGTTGGGCTTCAAAGATACATCACTGCCCCTCTCTATGAAATCTCGCCACCCGGCAAGCTCCATCGCCTCACGAGTTGCTTGCTGAACCGAATTCCCGACTTTCACTATGCTAACTATGGCCGGATACCGGGAAGCCACGCCGCTTGTCAGATGATCGCTAATCATGGAGGCCATCTTCGCCCTAGGTAGGTACGCGCCCTGTCCCAAAGCCCTCCTATCCCTTCCTCTCGCCAGGTACGCCAAGCGAGGGCCAATAAAGAGGGCTTTTGGCTCCCCAGGAAGGGCGCGTCTGGCGCTCTCCTCGGCTGGCGGCAGAACCGGGCCAGAGGTTCTACTACCTTCGCCCAGGTGAATTGGCCAGCGACCTTCTTGAACTCTTCGCGCCGCTCGACGCGAAGATCGGGCTCATTCAGAAGAGCCAAAAGGGATTGTTCGACCTCTTGTACATCTTCATAATCCACGGTACGGCCTAGCCCATGTCGTTCCACTAAGTCACTCAGGGCATCTCCCTTGGTGACAATCATCGGCAAGCCAGCCCAGATGTAGTCGAGGAGGCGGGTGCGGAAGGAGAAACGGGTCTCAACGTAATCGAAGTGAAGGCTAACCCCTATATCGGCTTCGAGAAGGTAGTTCTCTCTCTCTAGGTATGGCGCCCAGTCGTTGAAGAAGACGTGCCTCTTATATAGGCCCAGTTCTTTGCTCAATTCCACGGCCTTAGCGCACATCCTCATCTCTGGCACATCTTCCACATTGGGGTGCCGCATCCCCATAAAGAAGAGCTTTACGTCACCCCTTCTTTCTACGATCCGGGCCATAGCCTTAATAAGAGTCAAAGGGTCGAACCACTCCCAGATCCCACCGCCCCAAAGGATCACCTTGTCATCTCGATCTATCCCCTCCCATATCCCCTTTAAGACCTGTTTTTCGTGCCCGGGCGGCTCGGCTGGTAACCCGAAGGAGACCACATCGACTAGGCGTCTTAGACTTCGGTCATCGTTGTAGGTGTAGGGGTTTATCCTGCCTACCGCAGCCAACATGCCAAGCCAGTAGTCCCTCTGTTTCTCGCTGGCGCAGATAAAAAAATCACCTGTCTGGAGAAGTTCGTTTAGAACTCTTAGGTTGACAGTGTGAATCCCTGCTTGCTCCGGAAGGGGCCTAACTGAGTGTATCTCCAAGTTCTCCAGGATGAAGGGATCGTAGATATCTACCATCAAGGCTTTGCCAGTTGTCTTGAGGAGGGGAAACTTGTATAGAAGATAACCGGATACTAGGATGACGTCGGCTTGCTTGGCAAGATGGGCAAGGGCTTGGCCATCGGTCTCGTAACCCTCCAGGCGAAAATCTGCGCTCCTTAAGGTCGGTTGCCCTGGCGCCGCTAGAAGAACCTCAAATTCCTTGCTGAGAGCATAAGCCAACTCCCAATAGCGGATGGCTGGGCCAGCCATCCGCTCGCCGATCGGGTCGTGGCTAACGATGAGGATCCTCATATCCGCTCTTCTTGAAAATCTCGTAGATGCCCAGATATTCTGACAGGTCGTGCTGAACCCTTTCGTATTCTGGGTAGGGAGGATGAGGGAAGAAAGGCGTTTCGAATAGCCTTAAGATCTCGGAGTCAGGCCTCTTCCGCCTAGCCTGTATCCACCTCCTCTTCTCCATAAGGGTGGGAAGCGCTTCAATGACGTCGTCCATAGCCACGAGGTGACTCACACCTAGCCTGGGCAGAAAATCTAGATCCCGGTGGACCCGCAAAACTGATCTGGCATAGATCCACCGTAGGGCTCGGCGCACGGCTTCCTTAGCCACAAAGAAGAAGCCATACTGCTTCAACGCCCAACGCAACTCCCGGCTGAGCAACCTCGTTGTAGCCAGAGGGCGATCTCGTGAAGCCGGCCAAATCAGGTTAGGATCTTCCATCATATCCATCCGATAGGATCTCTTGTCTATTCCAGAGAAGATCATTGCTCTCCTCACGGTCAACAAGAGTGCTGCGGGCAGGATCCGGAGCAAATTCTCTTCTTCGTAGTTCTTGATTGCGGAATAGAGAGCGTTTCGTTCATAGAGCACGCTTCTTTTTTCGCTGGCGAAATAACGTGAAGTTCCCAACCCCTTGTGATAGCTAATTGCCGTAGGCACGAAGAGCACTCTATAGCCCAGCACCCACAAGCGCCAGCCCAGATCGATATCCTCGAAATAGGCGAAATAATCCTCATCGAATCCGCCACAATCTAGGAAAAGATCACGCTCGATCAGGATGGAGCCGCCACAGGCGAATAGTATCTGCTTGCTCGCAGAATAGTTAGGGCCATTGGGCTGGCCATGGCTGGGCTGAAACCCCATCCCATAGAAATTGAGGGCCCCTCCGATGAAATCTATCTTGCTACCATCCCAGCTGAGTATCTTGCCCCCAACACTGACAACATCTTCTTCCATGGAAATGGACTTGACTAGCTCCATCAGCCAATCGGGATGCGCGCGGGCATCGTTATTGATAAAGGCGACATATCTCCCCTTGGCCTGCTCCGCACCTATATTATTGGCCTTAGCAAACCCCAGGTTTTGAGGGTTCTGAATGATCCTCACCTGGGGAAAGTTGGCCCTCACATACTCCACGGAGCCATCGGTGGAGGCATTGTCCACCAACATTAGTTCC
>CAZPJZ010000304.1:0-4072 GCA_964586995.1 uncultured Pirellulales bacterium
CAGTCGATCTCGGTCTTGTAGAAAGAACATTCACCGAACACGCTGAAGACATATTCGGTTTCACTCTCAGGTTCAGTCCGGAGTCCTTGGAGGACAGCAGCGATGTCAAAACGAATTGCACCATCGCCGGACAGCAGGTTTACAGGCTGAACTGGAAGAACGGACAAACGCCTCACACTCGGTATCCATTTGAGCTCTGCTGCACGTTCTACACCGCCGCTCTTGTTAGAAAGATCATCCGCAGCTCAATGAGCGATAGCCTGTTAGCCGGCAGACTGTTCATGCCTGCGTCCCCGTTGGTGAAGGCTCTGGCGGTGGCCGGCCTGAAGCGCTCGACTCTGAAGCGCTTTGGCTATTTCTTTAGCCCGAATACACTTGAATCCTGGCCGTGTCGCTGGTGCCGAAACAACCCAGAGCAAGTGCCTGATTTCACTTACTTCCAGAAGCTATGTGCCAGCGCCATCCAGGTCAACAGAGTCAACACTTCCACTGAGAACCCTTTCGACGGCACGGCTGAGCACACAGTGGAGGCTCTCAACGAGAAATACAAACAGGGCTATAATCTGGACATTGATTTCGTTGCCAAAGCCAGGCCGACAGAACCTGGCTGCGGCCGAGAGTATTTCAGGTTGGTCGCAAGTAAATAGTGGTGACACATTGGGAACTTCTAACAAAATGGGATTTGCCCTTCGAGTGTCATTCCCGCGAAAGCGGGAATCCGCTCTTCCAATGTTTTCCCGGACTCCCGCTTGTGCGGGAGTGACAAGGAATAATAATATCATTCATTCTGTTACAGGCTCTTAGAATGGTGGACGTAAACGGAAGATTAGTGATTCTTTAGATGGAAGAACCCTTGAAATATTTTCTTGAACGCACGACCCCGCTGGGGAGTCTGGCCAGGATTCACAGACAGAGCCGGCTTAGACGGAAATACCAGCGGTGGGAAAAAGACGGTGCCGTTGGGCCGATGCCGGACTTTGGCAAGCAGCAGGTGGTGGTGGAGTATATAAGAAGATACTCTCCCGCGGTGTTTGTCGAGACCGGCACCTACAAGGCAAGAATGGTCTATGCGGTAATGCCCCATATTAAGAATATCTATTCGATCGAGCTGGACCAGACCCACTACCAGAACGCTCGTAGGAGATTTGCCGGCTATCCCCATATTCATATTGTGCAGGGCCAGAGCGGCGAGGTGCTCGCAGAGGTGTTGAAGGACATTCACCAGTCCTGCCTATTTTGGCTGGATGCCCACTGGTCCGGCGGTTCCACCGCAAGAGGTGACCTGGAGACGCCAATAATGCAGGAGGTTGCGTGCATATTGAACCATCCTTTGGCCGCCGGGCATGTGGTGCTGATTGATGACGCCCGTTGTTTCACCGGTCAGAATGACTATCCGGCCCTGCAGACGCTCAAGAACGTCATTCTCAGCGCTCAGCCTGGTTGGGTCTTTGAGGTAAGGAGCGATATTATCAGAGCACATGCAGACAGGCCCGGCCGCAGAGATGTCTGCCTTGATGATGAAGTCGGTTCGCGGTGAGTGAACGGAATTGACTTGCGGTTTTCGGTTGAGGCGCTAGTGGCGTTGGACATAATATGACGAATATCTTGGGTATATCAGCATTTTATCACGACAGCGCCGCCTGTCTGGTGCAAGACGGCAAAATCGTAAACGCCGCACAAGAAGAGCGATTCACGCGCAAGAAACATGATTTCTCTTTTCCGCGTAATGCTATCAATTTCTGTTTGACTGACGCTCATCTGAAAACCTCAGACCTGGACTATGTCGCCTTCTATGATAAACCCTTTATCAAATTCGAACGAATCCTGGAGACGTATTTGGCCTTTGCCCCTCGTGGCGTCAGGTCGTTCATAAAGGCCATGCCTTTGTGGATAAAGCAAAAACTCTGGATCAAAGAGCTGATTTCACAGGAAGTGGGTTTCGACGGGCCAATTATATTTCCCGAACATCACGAGTCGCACGCGGCTTCGGCATTCTTTCCGTCGCCGTTCAAGGAAGCCGCCTTCGTCACCGTAGACGGTGTGGGCGAGTGGACGACGACCAGCTATGGCGTCGGCAAGGGCAACAACATAGAAATCCTGGCGGAGATACACTTTCCGCACTCCCTTGGCCTGCTGTACTCAGCGTTCACATATCATACCGGCTTTAAGGTGAATTCCGGTGAGTACAAACTGATGGGATTGGCGCCGTACGGTGAGCCTAAGTACAAGGATTTGATACTGAGCGAGCTGATCGACTTGAAAGAGGACGGGTCGTTCAAGCTCAACATGGAATACTTCGATTATTGTGCTGGGCTGACCATGACCGGCAAGAAGTTTGACCGGCTGTTTGGAAAATCTCCTCGCAAACCGGAGTCGCCGCTGACTCAGCAGGATATGGATATGGCTCGTTCGGTCCAGGAAGTAACCGAGGAAGTGATGTTCAGGATTTGCCGTAAGGCCCATGCTGTTAGCGGCTGTAAGAACTTGTGCCTTGCCGGCGGTGTGGCCTTGAATTGCGTCGCTAACGGCAGGATTCTACGGGAAGGTCCGTTCGAGAAGCTGTGGATTCAGCCGGCTGCCGGAGATGCCGGCGGCGCCTTGGGCGCTGCACTGTTCGTCTGGCACCAGTACCTGGACAACAAAAGAGAGCCGGATGGATCTGATGACGTGCAAAGGGGCTCGTATCTGGGTCCTGAATTTGATGATAGTCATATCCTGGAGTACCTCCAGAACCATAACATTCCCTATACCAAGCTGAGCAAAGACTCAATTCCGGAAAGAATCGCGGGATTGATCCTGGCGCAGAAAGTGGTGGGCTTCTTCCAAGGCAGAATGGAATTCGGGCCGCGGGCGCTGGGTTCGCGCTCCATCATCGGCGATGCCCGGTCGCCGAAAATGCAGGAGGTGATGAACTTGAAAATAAAGTTCCGCGAGAGCTTCCGTCCCTTCGCCCCATCTGTGCTGGCCGAGAGAGCCTCCGAATATTTTCAGATAGATGTCGAAAGCCCTTACATGCTGTTGGTTGCCCCCCTGAATGCAGAAGTGCGGCGCCAGATTACCAAAGAAGAGCAACAGTTGTCTGGGTTAGACAGACGTCGCGCGGTGCGGTCCAGCATTCCCGCGATTACTCACGTTGACTATTCCGCTCGAATTCAAACCGTCAACAGCAAGACCAATCCGCTGTACTACAATACCATCTCGAAGTTTGCCGAGAAATGCGGCTGTCCTGTAATTATCAATACGTCCTTCAATGTCCGTGGCGAACCTATTGTGTGCACCCCTGACGATGCTTACCGCTGCTTTATGAGAACCAACATGGATTATTTGCTGATGGGCAGCTTCCTGTTGGACAAGCAGGAGCAAGCGCCTTGGGAAAAAGATACTGACTGGCGCAGTGAATTTGAGTTAGATTAGGAAGACGGGATGTTGGGCAAAGAAACAGCGAGCCATAAGGCTTCCAAGAGCGAGCTTCGCAAATTTGGCGTGATCATGTCGATTTGTCTCGCCGTGCTTGGTGGATTGTTTTTGTGGCGCGGGAAAGACTATTACTGGTGGTTTTTCGCCATCTCAACGTTGTTTCTCTTTTTTGGCCTGGTTCTGCCCGCCGTGCTCTGGCCGGTCAACAGAGCCTGGATGACGTTATCGCTCATTATGGGCTGGTTCATGAGCAGACTGATCCTGATTGTTCTGTTCTATCTGGTGCTGACCCCCACGGCGGCGCTGTTGAAAATGCTCGGCAAAGATATCCTCAATATCAGCTTCACAAAAAATGGCACTGAAAGTTACTGGCTCCCGCGAACAACCGGCCGTTCTGAGAAGGGGGATTATGAAAGGCAGTTTTGATACCGTCCAATAGGGGCCGTTCCAGTATCTGTTGAAAAACTTGACGGGTCGAAGCAGCGTCATATAATGTCGCTCATTTGCAGATATGTTGAGGGCGTGCCATGAGCAAGCTGTCGATAATACGGGAATTCTGGCAGTTCCTTAAGGTTCGAAAGAAATGGTGGCTCATACCCATCGTTATTTCTCTATTGCTGCTCGGGGCTCTTCTGCTCTTCGCCGAGAGTTCGGC
>CAZPJZ010000305.1:0-4069 GCA_964586995.1 uncultured Pirellulales bacterium
ATGAATAAATGCTCGGGCGCCAGGTAACCGGCCGCGCCGTTGCAGTGTGTGATGACAAACGTGTGCTTACAGGGCGAGGCAGCCTTAATTGCCATACCGATCTCGGTCAGCACCTCACAGCCGATCCCTACGAACGCAATATCGCCAACGCGTGCCACTGCAAGAGCCAGCGGCGTCGGCGGCAAATCTTCTTTCGCGGCGGTTTCATCTTTTTTGGCCTTGCCTGGCAGTTGGAGCGTGGCAAAGGCTGTTTTTATTTCTCCCTGGCCTTGTGTGACCTTGATGTCACGGAAAACGTGCACCACTTCTTCACCCAGCATAGTTCCCAACAGGACCGGCTCTGGAATCCAGCCGGGCTCATCATTAAAGCCGGGAAGCACTCTGAACCATGGGTCTATATTGCCTGACGCCCCGGCAAACGCCGGTGCAATCATGCCCTGGCCGAGAATCTTCTCGACAAACTGCTCAGCCAGTCCAAGCACGTCGCCGCTGATGATGTAGTTCCTTGGTCCCAGGCAGGTGGCATGTGTGGCATAGTCAAATAGTGCTGCCATGACCGTGCCATCGGGCCTTGTCAGCTTCATGACCAGCACTTCCTTGTCGGCAGGGCCGTAGGGATTGCGTCCAAGTCTTATCGAACTCTGACCCGAAGGACTGACATTAAGCTCCCGCCGATTGGCACCAATTGGGCAGTAGCCTACGCCACAGCCCGCGTGGATGGTGCCGGTGTTGCTAAATGCGTCACGGATTGCCCGTATTAGCTTGCCTTTTAAGCCTTGCGTGTACTCCAGGTTATTCGCGTGTCCTTTTTCCTTATTTATGGTCGGGCTCGGCGCGCTATGTGTATGTATGGCGGCCAGAAACAATTCGGACGGCTCCAGTTTGAATTCATCCAGGATAGCCTTGCGCATATAGTCAGCCGTGCCGTCGTAGAAGCCTATCAGGTCCGTTGAGACCAGCACGAGCCGTTTGCCGTCATTCTCAAATGCAACGACCCGCGCTGATAAGGGATCGTGAACGCCTTGTGATAATTCGGTTCGACTTGCATAGCCGGACAGCCTTACAGGCTTTTCAGGCGTTATGTCGATTTTTGCAGTCCCGGCACGCAAGAGAGTCTCCGACTGCTTGGCTTGCAGGGCCGATGTGGCCAGAGAAACGCAAATAGCTGCGACCATTGCTGTACCGACCTTCTGCCCGTGCAACATTAGTGACATCGTTTTCATTGCTTTGCTCCATTGCGTTGGTGCTGAATATACTTGCCAATTCTCTCTACGGTATCGATCCACAATCCGTTAGCGGGGTCGTTGGCGTACCGGCAGATAGATTCAAGCGTGGAGGTGGCGACAGTCTGGTGCCCGACAGAGCCGACTTCGTGCCCGAAGAAAATAAGCCAGCGGCCCTCGGCTGTTGCCTTATCAATGAGCTGCTTAGTCTGGTCAAAATCCAACCCGTCGAGCGAGACGCCCGTTGCCTGTGCCGGATCGCAGAAATTCGGGTCGTTGCCGACTTCGTCGTATGCCCCGCGGCCTACGATAAATCGCTCCGCCACCAGCGGGACATAGCTTTCAACGGACGGGCCTCTGCCGACAAATTTCTGCCCACAAGGGTAGGCAAAAGTTGTCGGCCTAACGCCGAGCAATCGCTCAACGGCAGTACTCGCCTCGTCCAGCTCGCGTCCCATCTGTGCAAGTGTGTAATTCTCCAAAGCCTTTTGGCGCGACCAGGAGAAATTGCCCGAGCAGGGATGCTTCAATGTGTGATTGCCCATTTCGTGACCATTGGCCACAGCCTTTTTCCAGCCGGCTAATCGCTGCTCGACCTGGGCGGGAATGACGTAGAAAGTGGCTTTGACGCCGTAAGTATCCAGGATAGGCAACCCGCGGTCAACCTGGCTGAGCCGAGCATCGTCAAATGTAAGACTGATTGCCGCCTGTTTGCCCTCGGGCCAGCGGAAACTATCCTGCCCTTGCCGCAAGATTGCCGGACCTTTTGTCCTCTGGTCGGCCTTTGAAGGTCTTTTGGCCTCTTGCGGACCATTCGGCGAGCGGCAGCCCGTTGAACCAGCGGCCACGCAAAAAAACGCTGCCACCAGGAGAATTATCACATTCTTCATTCACGTCCTCTTTAGCAGTTAGTAACGTCTCTCAATATCTGGTTCTCTGCACCCAAGTACCCGCAGTTGACCGGACGCCGGCGCCAAGTATACCCGCTTTTGCGTAATTTTAGTAGCAGCGAAGCAGGCAAATTTGGTATCATGTGTTGCGGGGCAGAGAAAACGTGACGGGATGGAGTTCTGAGAAAAAGCTCAAGAGCCGTAGAGATTAGAGACACAAACCATGATAAAGGTGATTATTCCGAGTCTTGTTGTACTACTCACTATGCCCACATTTGCGCCGGCGGCGTACCATTCGATTTCAGATAGGTGTATTCCGAATGAGATAATCGTGAAGTTGCGCCAGACGGTTGAGCCGGTCGCGCGGGGACAACAGGGCTCCGAGCAATCGGCTGACGGGGCATCCTCGGTGCGGGACCTGCAGCAGCTCAACGCCAGATACCCCGTGCGGCGGATAAAACCGCTCGTGGAAGACTTTCAGCAGAAACAAGAGCAGCTTAAATCGCTTCAAAGGAAAAATTCCACACTTCTTACGGCAAAACAGAAACGCACTCTTGCCAGAGTTGACCGCGCTGCAAAGGGTGTAAAGGTTCCTGACCTGGGCAGGATTTATAAGGTCGAGCTTGATGACAGGCCGGGACAATCAATTGAAGAGGTGCTCCAGGCATACCGCAGCAATCCAAACGTCGAATACGCGGAGCGCAATTACATTGTATCGGCCAGCTTCGTGCCGGATGACCCTCTCTATTCTTCTCAATGGGCTCTGGACAAGATAGACGCCCCGGAGGCATGGGACATCTCCACCGGCGGCTCGCAGATTGTAGTTGCCGTAGTGGACTCAGGGGTCGATTACTGCCATAGAGACCTGCGCAACCACCTATGGGTCAATGAAGCAGAGTTAAACGGAATAGAGGGGGTTGATGATGACCAAAATGGTTATGTCGATGACATATACGGCTACAACTTTGTATATAACCACAGCGACCCTATGGACGACCATGGCCACGGCACACATTGCGCGGGCGTCATTGCCGCCGGGGCAAACAACGGTACGGACATTGCGGGAGTCTGCTGGAGCGCGAAAATAATGGCCGTGAAGTTCCTTGGCTCGCGTGGGGAAGGAAGCACCGCCGACGCAGTACTTTCGATGTATTACGCCGTGGCAAATGGCGCCGACATTATCTCCTGCAGTTGGGGCGGCAGCGATGAGTCCAGAGCGCTGCAAGACGCCATCGACTATGCTTACAGCCAGGGCGTATTCTTCGTAGCCGCAGCCGGCAACAGCAATTCTGCCTTACCTGTGTACCCGGCCAGCTATGCCCACGTGCTTTCCGTAGCGGCAACCGATGAAAATGACGACCGATGGATTCTATCCAACTACGGTGATTGGGTCGATATCGCGGCGCCAGGCGTGGACATCTTGTCCTTGCGGGCAGAAGGCACGTCCGCAGGCATGGATTATGACCAAAGCACTACCTTTATGACCGGAACATCGATGGCTGCTCCCCATGTCGTGGGGGCTTGTGCCCTCTTGCTGTCGGTCAATCCCTTGCTGACATACGTCAGGTTATACGACATACTCACCAAGACAGCGGATCCGATCGAGCCGGGGATTTGCGCATCCAATGGCCGGCTTAACCTCTTCAAGGCGATGCATGCGGTCCTACCCTCACGGGGCTACATTAGCCTCGACCGTGATTATTACGGGCCCCGCAGTTCGGTTGGCGTTTTGTTGGCCGATTGGGACATTAAGGGTAATGCCAGCCAGGAAGTCACCCTCATGACCAAGGCTGGTGATTCGGAAACACTTATTCTGACCGAGAAAACACCGCCATTGGGCATTTTCACCGGCACAATTCCCACAGATGCTGGCGCACCGAGAATCGAAGACGGCATTATTCAGGTTCCTCACGGCCAGGTTATTGTCGCCATATATTTCGATGCGAACGACGGCGC
>CAZPJZ010000306.1:0-4062 GCA_964586995.1 uncultured Pirellulales bacterium
TGATGTTGCCCTTCTTGTCGTTTTTCCAGGAGCCCCACAGATGAACGTCGGTCAGGCGGCTGTAGCTGGTGCACTTGAAATCATCTGCCAGCGTGCGCAGCTTGCCGTCGCTGGTGTCCACCCGGATGTTGATGCCGTTTGGCGTCAGGTCGGGCCACTGCGGCCACTTGATGTCCGGCGGCGGCTCCTCGATGAACACCGCGTGGTCCTCGACCTCGCCGTCAGGGGCCAGACCGCCGGGCCCAAGTCCGCCGTTGCTGCTAATTCGGAAGCGCGCGAAGGTCTTGCCCAGCACAGCGGTATTCGGAACCGTGACGGCGATATTGTGCGTGCCGTTCGGCAGGAAGGCATTGTGAATGCGTTCGCTTAGCTCCCAGATCTGGTTACCGTTGAAATCAATCCACGCCTGCACGATGCCGCCACCGCCGTTGACCCTTACGGTGATATCCGTAGTAGCTCCGCGAACGAGCGGCGGGATAAATGCCCCGTCCTCGTCGTCATTGGCAGGACCGTAGAGGATGTCATGGTCGTCACCGAGCGCATCAGGCTCCGGCTGGCCGTCAGGTTCGGCATCAGGCTTGTCATCGTCGTTGCCCAGCCACGGACCACGAATCACGTGTCTGGCACCGCCGTGGACGAGCAGGGTCGGATAGCCGGGTGCAAAGTCACCGGTCGGCGCATCGCCGAAATCGTACTCGATGGGTACCACCTGCTTGGGCACGAAGTAGTAATCCTCGGTTTCGCCGTACTGGTAGCCGTCCGGCGGACCATCGCCGCCGGCTCGGGCAGCGGAAAGAACCATGCCCCACTGCCGCTCGGAAAGCGTTATCCGCATCCAGATGGGCCGCTCTGCGGCTCCAACTATAGGATGCCAGCACATGAACTTCGGCGTGGTGATGTTGTGTGGGCCGGAAGTGACCAGGTTCAGCACCTGATTCTGAACCGCCCATTCGGGTACGATTGTACCATCCGGACACTCTAAGACATCGTTCCAATCGCCGTCGCGGTTCCAGTCGAGCCATACGTTGACGTACAACGGAGGCGGCTCGATGGGCAGCGGTGCGACCGTGACGACATAATCGAACGTGGCTTGCTGGCAGTGCGGCAGAAGCAGCGGCACCTGCACGCCATCGTCTGCCCCGTCGAGGTCCGGCCGGTCGTTGGGCGGTACGAGATTGTTGATGCCGTCCGCGTCCGGCCCGATATCCGCCTCATTCTCGAGGCTGACGGCGGTGCCCAGGTAGGCCACCGCATTGGGCTGCCGGTGAATGGGACCATAAGGCGGAGAACCAGCCCCGTAAACGGTTGGATAGTGGGCCGGCACGCCGGCCGGGCCGCCCTTCGGATACGCAGTCATTCCTATGGGCCAGCTATTGGAGCTGTCCGGAGCGTCGCCCAGGTCGTGCTCAGGCCGCACCTCTGCCCCACCCGTAATCACAAAGGCAAGGTCAAGGGTTTCGCCTTCGTATCGGTGCGTTGCCGGATAGACCAGCGGCAGCCAGCCTGCGTTCGGGTGCAGGAAGACCGCATCGTCGTTCCAGTGAAGCCCGCGTTTGGTTGTCTTCCACCCGAAGGTGTAGTCGGGGTTTGCCGGCTGGATATCTTTGACCTGGAGCCAGTAGATTTTGCCTTGCTCCTGCACGAAGAGATCGTCTTCGATGCAGAAATTGTACTGGTAGGCCTTTTTGTGATTGTTCGGCTGGAAGAATTCCGTTGCCGGGTCATACCAGCCCTCGGGGCCTTCGTGGACCAGACGGACGGAGTATTCGCCCGGGCCAAACGTTCGGCCCCAGAGAACCTCTCCAGGCGTGCTCCAGGGCTTAGCCGCAGTTGCGGGACTATCTTCGTGAATGGCAATCTTGAACGTCAAACTGTCCGGCCCGCCCGCCGGCAGAATGTCGTCGGCAAACGAGCCCCAGATGTGGATGTCCTGGATGGGCCCGGTTGCGGTGCACTTGAAGTCGTCCGCCAGCGGCGCCCAGAACATATCGACGTCCACGCCGGCGTCTGTCAGGTCGGGCTGCTGCGGCCAGTGCATCTTGTGCGGGTCGCCCTCGTTCCAATCGCATGGCGGCAATTCCTCGCCCGTAATCACAAAGGCCAAGTCGAGTGTTTCGCTCTTATACTCGTGCCCCGCCGGGTAAGTCAAAGGCTGCCAGCCGAGGTCGGGCTGGCCAAAGACCGCATCGTCGTTCCAGCGAAGCTCGCGAATCGTTGTCTTCCATCCGAAGCTGTAATCCGGCTCCTGGGGTGGGATATCTTTGACCTGGAGCCAGTAGATCTTGCCTTGCTCCTGGACGAAGGGTTTATCCTCGATACAGAAGTTGTATTGATAGGCCTGCTTGTGGTTCGCCCGCATGTAGGCGCCTGTCACCGGGTCGTACCAATCTTCCGGTCCCTCGAAGACCTTGGCAACGGTGTACTCACCGGGCACAAACCTGCGAGACCAGACCAATTCTCCCGGCATGCTCCAGGGCTTGACCTGCCCGGCAGGTGAGTCGGTGTAGATGCTGACCTGGAAGGTCAGGCTGCCGGGGCCATCCTTCGGCAGGATATCATCGGCAAACGAGCCCCAGATGTGGATGTCTTTGATGGGGCCTGTCGCCGCACACTTGAAGTCGTCCGCCAGGCCGGTCAGGGCCATATCCACATCCATGCCCAGCGGGCTCAGATCGGGTAGTTGCGGATGGTGCATCTTGTGCGGGTCGCCCTCGTTCCAATCGCAGACCGGCACCTTTTCACCTGTAATCACGAATGCCAGGTCGAGCGACGCGCCCGTGGCCGGGTCTATCAGTTCCACCCAGCCGGCCGGGCCTCCGGCGGACACCGCATCATCCTCGAAGTGCTCCCGCGAGGTCTTCCAGCCGATGTGAGTGCCCAGCGGATCGCGGATGGCGACCGACAGGGCCAGCCAGTAGATGGTTCCTTCACGCTGAATGAACGGATTGGCTATGCCGACGATATCGCACTGGTAGATATTCTTGTGGTCGTTCGGCCTGCCCTCGTTGCCCATCATAAATCCCTGGTTGCCCTGGCCGTAATAGCAGAGGTTGAACTGGCCGGGGCCAAAGGCCCTTTCCCACAGCAGCTTGCCGGGGATGCTGTAGCCGGTGCCGCTTTCTGCGGCAGGGATATTCGAGTAAATGCCCACGCGTATACTGTCGATGATCCCGACCTTGTCGCCGAGCCAAGAATACCAGAAGTGGATGTCGGTGACCGGGCCGGTTTGCGAGCACCTCCAGTCGTCGGCCAGCAGGTTGGCCCTCGTAACGTCTACGTCCCAGCCCTGCCGGTTGGGTAGTTGCGGGAAGTGCATCTTGTGTGGATCGCCCGCCTGCCAGATGCATCCGCCCGGACCGGGTCCCGGACAGACCACAGTGGCACAATCAGTGCCCGCCCCCATGGCAGTGCCGCCTTTTTCGGCGCACTCGCTCGGCGTCAGACTCTGGCACGTGCCGTCGGGCAGGCAGCAGGCCTGAACCGGTTGCTGGCAATTAACGTTTGCGCAGGTTGTTCCCATGCCTTGGAACGCGCCGCCTGCCTCGCGGCAGCAGGTTAGGTTGGTCATGACGCAAGTGCCATCCGGCATGCAGCAGGCTGCAAGCGTGCCGCACTGCGAGCCTGGTGCCTGCGGGCTGCCACCGCGGTTGAGGCAGTCCATCGGCTTCATGTGCTGGCAGGTGCCGTCAGGCATGCAGCAGGCCACCTCTTGTTCGCTTGGCTCCTTCTCGCAGGCATCGTCGATGCCATTGTTGTTCTGGTCGCCCTGGCATCGAGTATTCGTACCCTGGGGCCAGCCGCCCTGCAGGATACAGTTCGCCGGCGACATATCGCTGCAGCCGCCGTTTGGGAAACAACACGCCTGGGGCGTCTGTGGCTGGGTGTTGCAGGCGCACTCGTAATCAACGGTGCCATCACCGTTGTCGGTTGCGTATAGGAAGCACTGCTGGGCCGTGCCCGGCGGGCAGGTGCCGGTACAATAAACGTAGGCCGGCGGATCAATCGCCACGTGACACGTATTGGGCGGCAGGCACTTGCACTCCAGCACCGTATATCGCGGAG
>CAZPJZ010000307.1:0-4052 GCA_964586995.1 uncultured Pirellulales bacterium
GTCCGCAAGAAGATTGCTATCAACGCGGGCAAAATCATTACCATCACAGGGGCCGACATCAAAGACGGCACCATTCTCGTCGAAGACGGGATCATCAAGGCCGTCGGAAAGGACCTGGATATCCCGTGGGATGCGTTTGTCATCGCAGCAAACGACAGGGTCGTGATGCCGGGGTTCGTGCTGGCCCACACCTTCAATGGCCTGGACGTACCCAACGAAAACATACCCGAGGTGCCTTTTCTGTCCACGTTCGACTCGATTGATCCGCTGAGTCCTTTCTTTGAAGACAGCCTGCGGGATGGAGTTGTGGCGATGCTCGTACTTCCCGGCAACAACACGCTGCTGGGCGGCACCGGCACGGTGGTCAGCCCGAACGGCCGAACCGTCGAGGACATGCTCGTCAAACGCTACACGGGCCTGAAAATCTCGCTGCAACCAACTCGAAATACCAGCCGCATGGGACAAATGCAGCGATTCAGGCGTTACATGGATGAATTGAAGGACTACCTCGACGAGTACAACCGGCGCAAACAAGAAGCTCAGAAGCAAGGCAAACCCTTCGATGAGAAAATCGATCCTCGCAAGCAGCCCATGCTTGATCTGCTGGACGGCAAACTCAAGGCCTATATCTATTGTGCCGTAGCTGCCGACGTTCCGAAGGCCCTGGAAATCATCAAGACGCACAAGATAAAGGCCGTCCTGGTCCTGAGCCCGGAATGTTACAAGGCTGCGCAGCTTATCGCCGAAGAAAAGCTGCCGGTTGTTCTTGCCCCCGAACTGGTCATCTGGCAGACCGACGAAGAGCAGAACGAGGAGAAGATGAAGGTGATCCCCATAATCTTCCATAAGGCCGGGGTCAAGTTCGCCTTTCAGACGGATACGTCCAGCTACGGCCAGCGATACCTCTGGTATCAGGCCGCTACCGCGGTCAAGTACGGTATGAACCGCAGCGAGGCGCTTAAGTCGACCACGCTGTACCCGGCGCAGTTCATCGGTATCGACGACCGCTTTGGAAGCATCCAGCAGGGCAAAGAGGCAAACCTGCTCTTTCTGACCGGCGACCCTCTCGATGCCCAGACATGGGTCGATAAGGTCATGCTCGCCGGCAAAATCGTCTACGAAAAAGAAAAGGACGAGCGCCTCAAGAAGCTGCTCGAAAAACCCAGCGATGTCAAAGACAAAGGCAAGTCCAAAGAGGACACGGACTGAAAAGCGGCCCGCCCCTGCGTCCCGCGCCACAAGGCGGGGCAACGGGCAACGGCAAAAGGCCAATGGACATAAAGGTGAGCGCAAACTATGATTGCAAGCTCAACACATAACAATGAGAGCGTAGGGTGGGGCTTGCCCCACCGTCCAGTTATTGGCGGCCTAAAGCCCACCCTACATCTGGCACTTCTCTGTTTGATAACGGCAGCAGCCGGCGCCGCGCAGGCCGACTCGATTGTCGCCATAAAGGCCAGCACAATCTTGCCGATAACGGCAGAGCCTATTGCCGATGGCATCATCCTGATTCGCAACGGCAAGATCGAGGCGGTTGGCCAGGCAGTCGAGATTCCTGACGGCGCCGAGGTCATCGATGCCTCGGACAAGGTGGTCATTCCGGGACTTATCGATGCCTTTACCACCCTCGCAGAGCGAGCAGAGGATGAACGGTCCGTTACGCCGGCCATCAAGGCCAAGGACGCATTTGACTTTTACGGCGAATATCGAAGAATGCTCGCCGGCGGCGTGACAACGGTCTATATCTCGCCGGGTCAGAGGCGGCTGGTCGCAGGGCTCGGGGCCGTCGTGAAACTTGCCGGTCGGCCGGCGATGCAACGATGCCTCGACGAGGCATCGGCCCTTCGAGTTACTCTCGGCGAATTATCAAAGAGCCCGCCGGCGATCTTCGAGCCGCCCCTGCCGCCCGAGCCGAATAAGCCCCTGCTGCCTGAACAGAAACAACTGCCGACCACGCGAATGGCTGAGATGGCCATGCTCCGCCGGGTCTTTACCCAGGCCGGGCTGGACGGAAAAAAGAGTCCTGAAGATATCGATCCTAATACTGAGGTACTGATAAGGGCGCTTAACCGCAAGCTGCCCGTCCGTGTAAACTGCCACAACGTCCAGGACATCCGTAACGCTATCTCGTTTGCCGAGGCGTTCAACCTGAACCTTATCATCGAAGGGGCGACCGAAGCCTATCGGGCTGTTGACCAGGTCAAAGAAAGCCAGGCCCCGGTTGTTCTCAGCGGGGTCTGCCGGCCCGGTCGAAACGATCCGAGGGACTATACGCGGGATATTGCATTGGGTCGACTCAACCCGGCCAATGCGGCTGTCCTGGCCGAAGCCGGAATCAAATTCGCCATCTCTGCCGATACCGATGGCACGGTTGCCGATTTGCAGTTCGTTGCCGGCTCCGCAATCAGCTACGGCCTGTCTGCTGAACAAGCCCTGAAAGCAATCACTATCGTTCCTGCCGAGATTCTCGGTGTGGCGGACCGGGTCGGCAGCATTGAAAAGGGCAAGGACGCCGACCTTGTGATTCTGACCGGGCAGCCGTTCAGCGTTTATTCGGTCGTCGATAGAACGATCGTCAATGGCCGGACGGTCTACACGCGACAGGCCGAGGCCGAACAGCAAACATCCGAAAAACCCATGCTCGCCGTGCGGGCTGGAAAAATCCTTACCGCAAGCCAGGGACAGATCGACAACGGGCTGATTCTCATTACAGGCTCCAAAATCACTTACGTCGGCCCGCCGAAAGACCTGCCCCAAGGCACGACCGTTATCGACGCCGGCAACAGTTTCGTGGTCCCCGGCATGATTGATATTCATTCTCACCTCGGTCTGCACGCCGACAGCGAGCCCGTAGGCCTGGATCGCGCTGCGGCCACTGCCGGGCCGACCTCGGACAGGCTGAGCCTGGTCAGCATCGTCAATGCCATCGCACCGACTGACGAGGCCTTTGGCCAGGTCATGCGGCGCGGCGTGACAAGCGTTCTGCTGGCCCCGGCTGCGACCGGGTTGGTCAGCGGTAATGCCGCTCTTATCAAGACCGCGGGCGACAGCGTGAAAGACATGGTCATCAAGGAGTACGCCGCCGTCAAATTCTCTATGCTCGGCGACGGCCAAAGGCTGGCCCAGGCATGGCAGGCCCGCGACCTACTTAAACGCGCCAAGGAATATGCTGAAAAATGGGATAAATACGAGCGCGAGCACGAGGAGTACGAGCACCGCAAAGCCGGCGCGAAAAATGATGAGGTCAAAGAGCCCGAGCGTCCCGGCCGCGATGCAAATCTCGAACTGCTGCGCAACTTGTTCCAGCGCAAAATGCCCGCGATGGTACATGCCCGGCGCGCCGACGAGATCCGAAACGCGCTGCAGGTCTTTCGCGACCAATACAATCTGGACGTCGTCATCCTGGGCGGGCAGGACAGCTTCAGAGTGGTGCAGGAGCTGAAGGAACACCGTGCCGGCGTCGCCATTGGCCCGGACATCATACAATATGAAAAAGGCAGACCCATCAACAATGCCGATATCCTGACGCGCAACGCACTGCCGGTGGCTTTTCATACCAGCGGCACCTCGGCGACGCAGTATCTGCCCGTCAGCGCCGCCTACGCGGTCCGATACGGCATGGACAAAAATCAGGCGTTTCGAGCCATTACCAGCTATCCGGCACGGATGCTCAATGTTGACGACCGAATCGGGAGTATTGATGTAGGCAAGGATGCGGATCTGGTCATCCTCTCCGGCGAGCCGCTTGACTTTACCAGCCGAGTTGAGAAGGTGATCGTGAACGGAAAAGTTGTCTTTGAATCCGAGAAGTGACCCCGGCGAGCCGGGTTGTTTGTCCTGTTTAGCTAACCGTGATGAGAATTTGCCTGGCCATTTTGATGTTGTTTATCGCACAAGGCTACGCTCGGGCCGGTAGCCAACCGCCAAAGTACGCGATTCGAGCGGGCAAGATTCTGACCATGGAGCCGGTCAAACCAGGCAGCGAATCGGTTACGGTCATCGACCACGGCATCATCCTGGTCAGTGACGGTAAGATCGAAGCCATCGGCCCT
>CAZPJZ010000308.1:0-4037 GCA_964586995.1 uncultured Pirellulales bacterium
ACCCTGTTTGACAAACTTAAAAAGATTTCTTCTACTGCGCTAAGCTATAGGGCTGCGGCAGAGGGTGCAGAGGAACAATTCGTTGCTATCGGAAACATATCCCTAGGTAATCAGACCGCGGAGGCTCTGACAAGCGTAGCCTCCAGCCTAAGGACAACACCTACCAATCCGGAGAGTCCTTATAAGCTCGTCTTCAGCAGCGGCTCTGCCACGCTGCTTGAATATCCCTTCGCCATCGAGCAGATGAGCATACCTGAAGGCTACGAGACGTGGCCGTCATCCTTTGTGTCTTTCTACGTGGTAGCGCCTTTCCCGGCGGCGACTCAGTTGGTGGAAGTTTGGCATGAGCGAAGCGTCCTGGCCCGATTTGAGCGGACCCGGGCGGCCCCTTCGGTCATTCTGGTAAGCCCGAACGGCGGGGAGTCCTTTGGGGCCTCTGATGAGGTCCGGATCAGATGGGAAGCCTGGGATCCTGACAGCGAGGAACTGACAAGCACCGTCTACTACTCTCCTGACGGCGGTGATAGCTGGCGCGTTCTGGCCAGCGGCATCTTGGAGAACGAATTTCTCTGGACTCTTAACGAGTCACCGGGCACTATGGGCAGTAGCGGAATGATCCAGGTCGTTGTTTCCGACGGGTTTAACTCCGGCCAGGACGACAGTGACGGAATGTTCGCCGTTGCCGGCAAGCCGCCACAGGCCGTCATCTTCGCCCCCGAGCCCAACCAGGTCTTCCTCCAGTGCGAGAAACCGTTTCTCAGAGCCACGGCTTACGACCCTGAAGGTCTATTGGCCCAGACCGCGTGGTACGTCGACGGCAAGGTCGTTGGCCACCAGCATTCCCTGCAGATCGAGTCTCTCCCGCCCGGAAGACATGTGATTGCCTTTGAGGCCCGGGATATAGATGACTATTCGGGTTCAGACCAGGTGACGATCACCGTTTTGGCTGACTCGGACTGTGACGGCATGAGTGATGAATTCGAACAACAGTATGGGCTGGAGCCAGGATTTGTCGAAGACGCCTCATGGGACGGCGATAAAGACGGGCTGATGAATCTTGAGGAGTTCTGGCTGGGCCTTGACCCCACTAATCCGGACACCGATGGGGATGGACTTCTCGACGGCGAAGACCCCGACCCGCTCAATCCCTCGCCCGATAGTGCCTGTGAGGCCATTTCGCACTGGGATTTCGACGGCGATGTCCTGGACTGCGAAGGAATAAACCATCTTACCAATCATGGTGCTGCATTTGTTGAAGGCATAGTATGTCAGGCATTAGATTTTGACGGTGTTGAGGATTATCTTGAAAGGGATACGTGCAGCTTGGCTATTGCTCCAGGTCCTTTCACTGTCTTTGCATGGATAAAACCTGAGGAAGTTACAGGCGGTTGGAGGACTATTTTGGAATATGACAGATACGATGGTGGAGGCCCGGCAACGAGCTGGTTTGGAATATGGTTAAATAAGGATGGAAAATTCCATTTTAGAGTCGGACATCCGAGCACGGTTGATTCACTTGCAGTATTGCAGCCAAACAGGTGGTGCCTCTTAACTGCAACCTATAACGCAACTGACAGTCAAGCGACCCTATATATCAATGGAGCTTTTGATAATTCCGCCATCCTTTCTCCCACACATTACTGGAGCGCTCCTGCTGATTCGCGCATTTCCATAGGTAGGAGAATAATAGGCGGTGAGTATTTCAACGGTGCAATAGACGAAGTTATGATTTTTGATAGGGCACTGGATCAATCAGAGATAAATAGGATTTATCGGCAGACGACTTGCTTCCCCAGCGGGTACTCAACGCACGGCGATTGGGTAAAACTCGGCAAGCCGGATTGCTGGTGTCGGCCCTATCAGTGCGATGGCGACGCTGACGGCAAAGACTCGGGCGGCCTGACAAAGTACCGCGTGTTTACCGGGGACTTAAGTCTAATTGTGGCCAACTGGAAGAAAAAAGCCGGCGACCCGACTCTTAATCCCTGCGCAGACATCGACCATAAGGATTCGGGCGGCCTGACCAGGTATCGTGTCTTTACAGGCGACCTAAACATTCTGGTAGCCAACTGGAAGAAAAAAGATGCAGACTTACCTGGCGATTGTCCCAGACAGGAATAATTGCTGTATTTGAGGCGGCCAAAAGTCAGCGTGGAAAGCCTGAAATGAAAGGGACAGTTCGTTTTGTCTCTGTGAGAAACAACAATCTCTTTAAGGGACTGCACTTCCCAAAAAATGATGGTTAATTCAGCTCTTTGCCACGCGACACTGCAAATGGAGAACGGCTCTTCCTTGCCGATGTGTTCAGTAGCAAGACAAAGCACGTAATGAGGAGTAGAAAATGAAACCGAAAGCAAGACTCACCATGAAACGTTTGGCTGGTGTCATACTGGCGGTAGTGGTAGCATTGAGTCTGTCCAACGATGCTCTTGGCGATCCGTTCGTCCCTCTCGCATGGCAGACCTTGGTCGAATCCGGTCCGCAAATTGGGATGAGAAAGCACGTCGGATGGATTCGTGACACCAATGGGGACTTCATCGATGACGCCTTCGATGCGCTGGCGCCGGGCGAGCAGACGCAGGTCATCGTACAATTGAATGAGTGCTTTGGAAGCCTTCAAGACTACGCCCAATATTTCAGTCCCTACGGTGTAGCTACCCACAAAGGCGTGTTGGTGGCGTATGTCATCCTTGACCAAGTCCCAAAGGAGCGACTGCAGGCTCTTGCCGACGATCCCAGGGTGGCTGCTCTGGAGTTTCCGCGGCCCCTTTACAGCACGTTAGATACGAGCACTCGTGCCGTCCGGGCTCGCACCAGCATCACCCATGGATCGAGCACATTCCCAAATATCCAGGGTGCCGGTAACGGAAGTGGCGTCACTATTGCAATCGTGGACACAGGTGTTGATGATGGGCACGGTGCCTTCGCCGGCAGCTCGCCGGCGGGCTACAATGCCATAACCGGTACCGCAGGTAATCCGGACGATGATAATGTATACATTGATACAGGGGTGAACGGCATCTGCCAGACCACGGCTGCAGGAGGTGATATCCAGCGAATCGCGCTCAACCAGGGCGAGCCCAACAGGGCTTGTATCACAGCCGGGGCGAATGGCGTGTTGAACAGCACAAGGCTGGGGGACGACACGATGGGAACCCTCGCCGGCGGCGTCTTGGCTATCGGAACGGGT
The DNA here is from genome assembly GCA_964586995.1 of uncultured Pirellulales bacterium. Classification (GTDB taxonomy): domain Bacteria; phylum Planctomycetota; class Phycisphaerae; order Sedimentisphaerales; family Anaerobacaceae; genus JAFNGF01. The sequence continues at coordinate 3,191 of CAZPJZ010000308.1, forward strand.
AAGAATGGTGTATGCGAGAGCATCCGAGGAGGGGATGACGACCAATGGATCCCGCGGTGGCAAGGTGCGCCCTGGTGTGCCTGTATTCTGCCAGGGGCAAACGGGCGGATTGACACAGCCACCGCCGGAGATGACAACCTCAACGAAGTTTTCCACGGCACGCATGTAGCAGGCATCGCGCTTGGCCGAGCAGCCGCCGGAACCGGCAACACGCGCAATGCCAACGACGGCTCAACACCCAACAATGGGACCGGCATGGCACCGGGGGCTAAGCTGCTCGATGTGAAGGTCCTTGACGCCTCAGGCAGCGCAAACATGGACGACGTCTTGAAAGCTTTGAACTGGATCTTCAAGGACGGACGGGCGGACGTTGTGAATATGAGCCTCAGCACCCGGCTTTCTGGCGACGGTACCGACGTGTTGCCGAAAACCGTCGATGCACTGGTTGCCCACGGCATCGCAGTGGCTGTTTCCGTCGGGAATACAGCAAGCCGGCTCATCGGTTCCCCTGCGGACTCGGAATTCGCGACCACCGTAGCCTGGGCCGACGACCATGGTACGGTGAGCACGTCGGACGACACGATTCACGCGGACTCGAGCTTTGGACCACGGAAGGACTATGACAAGAACAAACTGACTGTGGGCATGCTCAAGCCCGATATCGGCGCTCCCGGTACGGGTATCATGTCCGCGATGGGTAATAACACAACGAATAACTACCACGCGATCTCTGGCTCGTCCATGTCGTCGCCGCACGTGGCTGGAGCAATGGCATTGTTGATCGAGTTGGGTCGCAATACAAACCGCGACATCCCTCCGGGGGCGCTCAAGGACCTGCTCAAGCGGA
>CAZPJZ010000309.1:0-4022 GCA_964586995.1 uncultured Pirellulales bacterium
TCAGCCGCAACAATCATGGCTAGTGCATAGCTCGGGCATCTCGGATAACCTCGCTTGATGGACTCACTCAACGAGTAGCCCTCAACCAGCCACTTTTTTATGTTTAATAGAATCCTGGCGCGTTTATCCGTCCGCCCGCTCGCGGCCGAGTCCAGAGCCATAGGCAACGGCAGATTCTGCCGCATACTCGAGCCGATTGTCGAGATAACGCAGGCAGCCGTGGCTTGGCGCGACGCCAATCCATAGCTTATGACTGCGCCTACGAATAGGACAAAAAGCACCAGTCCAAAGGCGCCTCCCGGCCCAAACACGACAAAGGCCACGGCCAAAAACAGACAGCATGCCAAACCTATGAGTAGCCATTTGGCGCACTTCTGAGGCCATTCTTCCGTGCCCGGCTCGCGCCTTGACAGCAAGATAGCTACCAATGTCACAAAGAAGATAGAAGGAGCAACCCAAATATATTCGGGCACCTCAAAAAGGGCAAAACCCAGCAGGAAACAGACAATGGGTGATGTCGCCATAGCAATAGCTGGCTTCTTGTAACCCAGGATTGCATAGAAAAACAGAAATAGTATCGCTATGATAACAACCATACTCTGTCCATCATCCAGCCGAAGACAAAGCTGAAACAATCTGCACCATCGGTAAAAACGTTGCCATGATTGCCGCAGCCAGGATTCCGCCCACAACAATCAACATTACAGGCAGCAAAACCGCCTGAAGTCTTACCTGGCAATACCTGGCCTGCTCGGCGTACATCTGGCCCAGGCTGTGTAAATTGTCCTGAAGTTCATTGCGTTGCGCGCCAAGCTGAGCCGAATACAAGAACAGCCTCGGAATTACCCTGCAAAACTGGCCTGCCTCTACGATATTGGCTCCCTGCTCGACCTGACGGGCAAGCAATTCGCTCTCGGCTATGAGCTTTTCACTGCCGGCCGCACCGGAGGCCAACCTCAAGCAGGCGGGCATGTCGCAGCCGGCCGCCACCATCACCGCCATCGCCTCAGCCATTCGGCTGAGCGTACTGCTATGATAGACCCTGCCGATGACCGGCACTGCTAAGAGCAGCGACTCTCTGAATCTTCGCCCGGCAGCGGAGCCGGAGAGAATCTTGAATATGACCAGCGCCGCAGCAACCAGCAGAGCGACCGTCAGCCAGAAAGGCACCACGTTACCTGCCATACGTAAGAACAGCCGTGTAAGCACCGGCAAGCGTACCCCTGCGCCCAATAATTCCCCAAAGATTGCCCCGTAATGTGGTACTACCATTAAGAATACGGCCGTGATCACGGCCGCGCCCAGAACAAGGACGACGGCAGGGTAAGCCATCGCCTCAAAGACTATCCGTCTGGTCTGGCCGGCAAGCTCCAGATGCCGGTTAAGGCTGGTCAGCATCTCGCTAAGCCTGCCGGTTTCCACGCCCGCTTTTAGTATTCGCCCGTACAGAGCTGGAAACGCCTTTTGTCTTTTCTCAAACGCCTGCTCAAGGCTGACCCCGGCTTCAAGGTCGCCGGCGATTTCGTCAATGAGCCTGCGCATTGATTTTGAGGTGACGTCACTGGCAAGCTCTCGCAGGCCTTTTTCCAGCGGGATTCCCGCCTTGGCTATCGAGGCAAGCTGCTGATTGAAGAGCATAAACTCGTTTCTGCCGACAGCAGTTCTCGGCCTTGCAGGCTTGGCCTTCTCGATAGAATTTACCGTGAGCTGCATCTGTTTGAGCAGCTCGCTCGCCTCCTCGCGGGAAGCTGCTTCAAGCGTGCCTTTCATCAGCCTGCCCGCAGAGGTCAGAGCATTGTATTCAAACGTCGCCATTGCGTATTCCTTTTAGACTGGGGCTTATTCTTTTAGATTCATTTCGTAGCGTAGGACCTCTTCCTTTTGTGAGTCCCCCGGAGACAGCCCCTCCAGGGAGGCTTTTACGCCGCTCCGGCGAAAAACAAACGGACTGCCGGTAGCTGGGTTATCCGGCACAGCTACGTCGGTGATGTCACTAAGCTGATTTGGGAATTTGCCGCCGTGGGTCGCCGGATATAGACGTATTGCTTCGATGCACTGAAGTGCCGCCAGGCCACGGTCGAATCTTTTGCCGATCACACGTACCCTGTCGTGGCCAGGCTTCAATTGCTCCTCCTGTTGCTTTAGCAGCACCGGATCGCTCTGCTTTTTTAGATTTGCCAATTCCTGCTCGATCTGTTTATTGAGGTCAATCAGAGGCTTCGGCAAGCCCTGCAAAGCCCAATAGAAGGTAGGGGCATCCGGATATTGGATAACCTCTTCGAGCTGCTTGCACATAAGTGCACCTATCGCCACCCCCACCAAGCCGTGAATCAGAGTGGGGGCCTTACCTAAATGCCTTGCCAGGGCAATGCCTGTTCCGATACTGCTGAAAGCCTGATCAGACAGTCCCTGCGCCATTTGAAGACGAGCTTCCAGGGCAAGTAAAAAAGCAGCCTGGCGATATTTGTTCAGGTCACCCATCGGGGAGTCAATGTCGGCGGCAGGCCAGTTACATCTCCTGGATAGACCTGCCTGCTTGAGCAATTCAAGCGTTGGCCTAAATTGACCTAGCGCGGATTTCACCTGCTCTAAAGGCAAATCCTTTGGCGGCATCTTGAGCCACTCGTTAATCTTATCCTTCTGCACATCCTGCGACAGTAATTCGACTGCCTTGCGATATAGCGGCAAGGCATCCGAATCAGTTTGCTCGTTGGCTGTGGGCAGAAGGTGGTATCCTTTCGCAGCTTCAGAAGCGACAGCCGGCCAGAGCACCAGCTCGACCGTCCGGGCGCTCAGAGGGACAGTGCAAAAAAACAAGGTCACAAAGCAGACTAAAATGCGTATCATAGTTCGCCTCTCTAGCTCAATAAACGAGACTCATCTGACATAATTCCACAAACTTTGTTTAGCTCTTGCTGGGTAGTAACACCGTCACTAATCAGGCGCTGGCCATCAGCAAAGATATTTGTATGACCCCTGCTCATAAGCAGAGCCTCAAGCTCTTCAATGTCGGCTTTGGCTAAAATGGCCTTTCGCAACCGGCTATCCAACTGGACGATTTCTGCTATGAGTACTCGGCCTCTGTAGCCGGTGTTAAAACACGCGTCGCATCCTACCGGCTCGAACGAGGCCGTCTCGTCAATCCTCCTCTTACATTTCTCACAGAGCCTTCTGACCAGTCTTTGGTTCAACACGGCTGAGACGCTCGATGTCACCTGGTAAGGCTCTATTCCCATCTCGAGCAGCCGCAGAAACGCGCCCGCGGGCGTGCCGCTGTGCATAGTGCTGGCAAGCAGATGCCCCGTCAGGCCCGCTTCGATAACGATCTTGGCTGTTTCGGCGTCCCGGATTTCTCCAATCATCAGAACTTGTGGGTCCTGTCTGAGCAACGAGCGCAGGGCCGTGGGAAACGTCATCCCTCGACTGTGCTCGGGACAGGTATGCGCGTGTGGCGTGATCTGGACCTGCGTGACACCTTCGATACGAATCTCCACCGGGTCTTCAAGAGCTACGATGCTCTTGCCGGGCGAATCTTTTAGAATGTGCCGCAATAGCGCTGCTAACGTGGTACTCTTTCCGCTACCTGCCGGCCCGGTCAGAAGCAAAACACCCTGGCTTTGCGCGGCAATCGCCTTTAGCGCCCGATATATATCTTGTGAGAAACCAAGCTGCTCCAGCTCCATAAGCTCTTTGTGCCTGTAGAATAATCGCACCACCGCTCGCTGGCCGTGAATTGTCGGGAAGACAGCTAACCGCTGGTCAATCACGCTGTCATTGTAGTTATGGCTGATTTCGATCCGGCCTTCCTGAGGGATGTCGTTGCGATAGGTGAGCAGGCCCCCTAACACCTTCAGCCTGGCAATGACGTTATCGGCCAGCGACTTGGGCAACCTTTCGACTGTGCGTAAGACCCCATCCAGGCGAAATTTGACGACCAATTCAGAGCCAGAAGGCTCAAAATGTATATCGCTTGCGGCTGAGTCCACGGCTTTCTTGAGCACATCATCCACCAGCGATACCAC
>CAZPJZ010000310.1:0-4010 GCA_964586995.1 uncultured Pirellulales bacterium
GCCAACCTGGCAGGGGCAATCTCCAGGTTCAGCCCGATCGTTTCATCACCGCTATCCGCTCTTGCATCCGCATCCGGATTGTAGAATCTGGCCGTCTTGTCCAATATCCAGTCGCAGTAGTTCTTGCCCTCATCAGGCACAGGCCTCAATATGGCAGCGAAATACTTGTTGGTAATTGCCGCCCACAAGAACTTATCAGGCAAATTGGGCCCTATCCGCAGCTTGTGTTTTGCATCTGCAATCTGCTCTTCACTGCCGCTTCGAAGGGCCTGCTGATAGCGCTCGGTAGCATCTTTCAAGCCCAGCTCGCCCCTAAATTTTGCAAAAAAAGAGCTGGCAATATCCTGCTGGGCTGAGATCACGTTTCCTTCGGATGTCAGGAAACCGCCCACGACTTTTCTGGTATCACTGCGAATGTCCTCTCTGCCGATTCCGGCCGGGCCGGCTAAGTTGAAACGCACTTCTTGCCCGGTGCCGGCAAGATTTTCCACGGTCAGTTCGCATTCCAGAAGATAGCTATTGACAGCGATCTTGTAGGTCTTGTTCAGCTTTAGAATGGGCTGGCCGGCCGGGTCATTGATGACTGCCTGAAAACGGGTGGCCTGAGAGCCGTCCTCTGCCGTTTCGGCAGCGAAGCTCTCCCAGCTCAGCTTATCCAACGCAAATTGTCGGTCCTGCTCAACAAGGACGAGTTCCCTGTTCGCCATCGACACAATGCCGCTGCCGACGGGCGAAAGAATTACCAATGGCTGGGGGTCTTCAGGGTCGCGGTTATCGAAACCTTTATTGTTTCCGTTGCTGAAGGTGGCTTTTCTAACGGCCGCACCTACTGAGCTTAGCTCCAACTGGAGCTTGTAGCCGGCATGGGGGTCCTCAGTCCTGGGGTCCTGCGCGCCGAGGATAACGCTTTCGGCTGGTCCACCGGCAGCAGCAAAATCGGCAAAGTAGGCCGCTTCTAAGCCCGGACGTGCCGAGGCGGGTTCGTTTAGGGATTCGGACTTCTTGCCGGCTGGCACTTGCTGCAGGAGGATGCAGCGTTTCCCGCCCCCGCTGCAGACGTTTTCAGAAACGCCAAATAGCCCGGACTCTGCAACGAGCCAGCCGCAAAAGGCAACAAACCCAATGATTATCAGAGCTAATATGGTCTTCATAATCAAACCGTCAGACACACCTAATATCTACGTAACCCCATGAAAAACGTGAGGCTAAATATTCTCGGTGTTTGGTCGCCAGGTCCACTGGGGGCCGTTTAGCTACGGTTTTATCTTCCATCTCGCAGCCGCTCTCCGTGGAAATTGTCCAGCTCGTCGATGACAGTTATCTTGCTAATCGTGGTCTCAAAATCATATTCTAATCGAACAAAGTGCACTTCGTTCCCGTCTACGTACACGTAGCTTGCCCGGTTGTCCCTGTCTCTCGGCTGGCCGACCGAACCAATGTTGATTATGGCCTTCTCATCTTCGACAATCGGGTAGACATTGCCCATCTCGTCCGGCAAATAGAAATCCGGCTCATCAAGAAAGACCCCGGGCATATGCGTATGGCCCACAAAGCAAATACGGCTGATCCGCTCAAACAGAAGCCGAACCTTTACCGGATTGGTATACACATCATCAGGGAATATATACTCGTTAACGGGCCTCCTGGGCGACGCGTGAACGAAATCCATGATCAATGTGTTTGCCCCCAGCTCGCTTTTGAGCGACTGGCGCATCGGCAGGTTACCCAGAAAATCCCACCATCTGTTGCCGCGCTGCCTCTGCGGCTCAGCTTCAAGGACCTCGCGGGTCCAAAAGCTGGCCTGCTCGGCGCCGTAGTTAAAATTTGTCGGCTCATAGAAGACCGCATAATCGTGATTGCCCAGCACGCACCATTCGGTCTTGTCTATAATCAGGTCAAGACATTCCTTGGGATTCGGCCCATAGCCCACCACGTCGCCCAGACAGTATATCTTCTTTATGCCCCGTTTCTCAATGTCAGCCAGAACGGTGGTCAAAGCTTCCAGGTTCGAATGTATGTCGCTTAGAACGGCAAACATCTGCTTCCTTCAAATCAGCACACCTGTTTTCCTGCCAGAAAACCATCTAATAGCAAAAATGCCGCGAGATTGCCAGCAAAAATAACCCCGCAATAAATTGCAGGGCTGAGCACTATCGGCTATGCCTGAAACCCGATTTCGTCTATAATATCAAGTTACCGTATGGGCGATACGAGATGCAAGCATGACAAATATGACGCTTCTTGAAACTCACGGGCTGGTCAAGAAATACTCCGGCCGCGCCGTCGTAAATGAGGTATCCATCACCATTGGGCGACGCAGCATAGTCGGACTTCTGGGGCGCAACGGGGCCGGCAAAACGACCACCTTCAGAATGATTATGGGCATGATTATACCAGACAAGGGACAGGTCTGCTTCGAAGCAAGAGACATCACCAAGCTGCCAATGTACAAACGGGCCCGCCTGGGCATCGGCTATCTTTCACAAGAGCCGAGCATCTTCCAGCGGCTGAGCGTCCGAGACAACCTGCTGGCTATTCTCGAAACGATGTCTGCCAGCAACGTGGAGCGATACCATAAGGCCAATGCGCTAATCAGGCGCTTCGGGCTGACCGAGGTGGCCGACAGCCAGGGCCGATTTCTTTCGGGCGGCGAGCGCAGAAAGCTCGAAATCGCCCGGGCCATGGTGACCGAGCCATCGTTGATCCTTCTGGATGAGCCTTTCAGCGGCGTGGACCCAATTACCGTTGAGGACCTGCAGGAGGAAATCCGCCGGCTGGTTGCCTCCGGCATGAGCATTCTGGTCACCGACCACAACGTTGAGAGGACACTCGAAGTCGTGGATAAAGCCTATATAATTGACCATGGCCAGGTCATCGGGGCCGGCTCGCCAGCCGAGATCATCCGTAACGAGACCGTTAGAAAACTATACTTGGGCAATACCTTCGCCGGCGATGAATTCGACGAAAGATAAGGTTGTTACTCCCAAACTTGACATAACCACCGGCCCAATGCTAAATTATGTATTTCAAATACAACCATTCATAAGGAAATACCGCTATGGAAATCAAAAGAATAAAAGTGGCCAACTTCAAGAGTTTCAGAGAGTTAGACCTTGAGATCGGGCGATTGAACGTAATCGTTGGGGCAAATGCTTCAGGCAAGTCCAATTTTACACAGATATTCAAGTTTGTTAGAGACATAGCCTCTCTTGGACTTGACAACGCTATATCCATTCAGGGATCCGAGTACCTGCCAAACGTGGTCACACCCTCTCCTAAGACCCTGTCAGTGATGTTTGTTTTTGAGCCTGTGCTTGGGTTCAGAACAAAAAGATCGTTACTTGTCGACATAACCCAGTCAACTTACGAGTTTGCCCTGCGCTTTGGAAAAAACGGGGGCACTTTCGAAATCGAGAAAGATAAGCTGACTCTGAAAGTCGATTATGCAAGGTGGTCGGAACGAAATAAGAGAGCACGCAAAAAAAATAAAGCGATTGGCTCTGGAAGCATAGTTGTATCTAATGACAATGGGTTATTAAGGACTACTATACAAAAACCTTCCGGAGTAGAGATAACTGAGGAAGATTTATTATCGCCTTTCTGGAGAGAAAGACTGCCCGCCAAAACAATTCTTATTGAGGTTCCATATATTCCTCCCGTCCGGGGGTCTTTCGCAGACATTGCCCTATACGATTTTGACCCAAAGCTTTCCAAAAAAGCTGCTCTGGTAACAGGCAAATCTGAACTGGAAGAGAATGGGGATAACTTGTCATTGGTATTAAAAAACATTACAGAAGATGCCGAAAAAAAAAGGAAGTTCTCCAACCTAATAAAAGACCTACTGCCATTTGTAGATGACTTAAGAACCGATAAATTTGTCGATAGATCCCTAATATTTAAGCTAAGCGAAACTTACTATAAAGATGGGTACTTCCCAGCTTCATTTATTTCTGATGGAACGGTGAACATCAGTGCTTTGCTTATCGCTATGTATTTTGAGAAGAAGGGCC